>SLQC01000280.1 GCA_007131625.1 Balneolales bacterium
AAAGGCGGGTTGAAGATGCTGACTAAAAATATGGCCGCAGAATGGGCGCAGTTTAATATACAGGCAAACGGCATTGGTCCCGGTTACTTCAGTACGGAGCTCACTAAACCGCTTCAGGCTAATGAAAAATTTGATACATATATCCGTCAGCGAACACCTGCCGGAAGATGGGGAAAACCATCGGAACTGATTGGTCCTGCCGTTTTTCTCGCTTCCGAAGCCTCTGATTTTGTGAATGGCCATATTCTCTATGTTGATGGCGGTATCCTTGCTGTTCTGTAAAACAGTTGGTTCGTTGAGAATGGGAGGAAAATTCTCCCGGGCAATTCCCGCTATAAATGGATTTTCTCCCAATATGGAATTAATCACATTCCCCGAGTTACTCTTAAAGGGGTGATGATGTGTTACGCTGCGCATTTCATGTTGCTAACCGATATATATATATATATATATGCGGAATGTTTTTCCATCAACGCAATGAAAGAATTCTCGTAGATCCACCGCGCTTGAGTTCAATATCCATATTGGGTTCATTGGTTTTCCATGCCCCGGTCGTAAAATCCGGTACACTTACGGAATTTGATCGGTTGGCAACCGACCATTCACTTAATGGTATAATGGAACTCCAAAGTGCAGCATCATAAACATCCATATCAAGGGGAATTCCGTTGCGAAGGCAATCGATCATACGCCAGGCCATCATTGTATCTACTCCGCCATGACCGCCAATCTCACTTGATATTTCTCCGACTCTTTTACTGATCTCAGGTTTGTATTTTTCGGTCAATAAATCAGCTTCATCCTGAGAGAGCCATCCTCCATGACCGGTTGCAAATCTGGCAGGAGGTGGAGATTGCCGGGCGATAGCTTTGGTCCCGCTGATCAGATTATATCGTACATTCGGTCGTGGAGAACTGATATCATGCTGGAGCATGATGGTTCGCCCGTTATGAGTTCGGATAACACTTACATTCATATTGCCCCTGAAACTCTTTCCGACATATGAATTGTAATAATCATCTTCAGCGGCAAGTTCTTTCATCTTATCGCCCATGGTAAAGTCATCTCCGGATAGTGAAATCAGATAATCCATCTGATCACCGTAGTTAAGATTCATTACCTGACAAATGGAACCCAATCCATGTGTCGGATACAGGTTCCCATTCCTTCCTACATTTGCATCCAACCGCCAGGGACGGTAGCCAAACCAGTTTGCATTTTCCGGATCTCTCCTCCAACGATTGCTTCCGGATACTCTGTCATGGATATAGGCACCTTCACCATGTACAATGTCTCCGAAGAAACCTTGTCTTGCCATACTTATAGTGAGGATATTAAAGTCTCCATAGGCAGAGTTAGCCAACATCATGCAGTGTTTACGGGTTTGCTCAGAGGTTTCTACCAATTTCCAGCAATCCTCGATCGTGAGAGCTACTGGAACTTCCACCCCTACATGTTTACCCTGTTCCATTGCATATATAGCCTGTTCAGCATGCTGATCCCAGGGTGTGGAAATGATAATCAGGTCAATATCATCCCGGTCACACACTTTTTTCCACTCATCCTCACTGCCATGATAGGCATCGGGATAATGCAAACCACCCTCAAGCCGGTCAATGGTACCGGTAACTCTCCCAGGTATAGTATCACATAGAGCTTTAATCTCAACTCCTTCAATACGAGCATACCTTCTGACATGACCACTTCCACGGCTACCTACGCCGATAAAGCCTATCCGGACTGTCTCCAGTGCAGGAGCAGAGTAATCATGCATATTAAATCGTTGGCGATGAGTCTGTTGAAATGGTTCACGGATTCCCGACAAAAACGAATCCGTCAATTTGCCTGCACCGGTCAGGCCAAGTCCGGCAAGACTGATATTTTTTAAAAAATCTCTGCGGTTATTTTTCATATGTTTATAATATGTAATTCATAAGATCATATGGAGCACCCATGGTTTAATCATACGCCTTTGTATCAAAAATTTTGCCATGGGTGTTTCATGTGTTTTAAAAATTATGATTCACAAGGTCACATGTAATATCATGACCGTGTTTAATCATGCTCCTGTGTGTAAAAACGGCTGATCTGTCATGACCATTTCATCTGTTTATTTTTTTTATTTCTTAAGGGCAGATGTAATGTCCATGACGGAAATAATCATGCACCATTTTGTAAAAAATATTACCTCACCATTGGTATATCGCTTACGCGTTTCACTGAGCATCTGTTTAAAATGTTTCGAATCATTTAAACCATAGATGCTTTATATTACGATGATGCTTTATATTACGATAAAATTTAAAACTTTTTATATCGCATGAAACGAACAACTTTTTTCCAACTGGTCTCATTGGGAGCGGCTGGTTTGACACTGCCGACCCTGACGCCCGCAGTTGCTAACAAAGGTGGCCTTTCGACTAATTCTGATCACATCCCGGCTTTTCCAGGTGCTGAAGGGTTTGGATCGTATACAAAAGGCGGAAGAGGCGGAAAGGTCCTTGCGGTTACCAATCTGAAGGATTATGATCCGGAAAAGGAAAACCCTGTCCAGGGAAGTTTCCGAGCCGCCTGTGAGGCCAAAGGGCCACGAATCGTTGTATTCCGGGTTTCGGGCGTTATTCCACTGAAAACATCTCTGGATATCCGTGAACCGTATATTACCATAGCCGGACAAACCGCTCCCGGTTTGGGTATCTGTCTGGCAAATTATGAATTTTCGGTCCGCGCCGATGAGGTGATTGTGCGTTATCTGCGTTCCCGACCTACAGCTGCTATGAGAGACAGCGAAGGGTTCCGGGGCAGTGCAGTTGACAGCATATCTGTAAATAATGCCAGAAATGTTATCATCGACCATTGCTCGGCCAGCTGGTCTGTCGATGAGACCCTTTCGGTAACACACTCGGATAATGTCACTATTCAGTGGTGTATGATTACTGAAAGTTTGAACTGTTCAGCCCATGAAAAAGGGTGCCACGGCTATGGGTCGCTGGTCCGTGGAAGAAATGGGGGAAGAGTGACATTTCATCACAATCTGTATGCACACCACAGCGGCCGGAGTCCGCGGCCGGGCGGTCATATCGATTACCGGGAAGATCCGGACGGATGGACCTTTGACTTTCGGAATAATGTCATATATAATTGGGGAGGCTCACGAGCCGGATACAATTCGGATGGTCATAATCAGCCGAATCGCATTTCGAAATTTAATTTTGTCGGCAATTATTATCTGCCAGGCCCCGACTCAAGAGGTTCACTTGCTTTTCAAGAGCGATGTGTCACGGCCAAAGCTTTTTTCGAAGACAATTGGATGAATGGTGTTCGGCCTGATGATCCCTGGAGTCTGGTTACGTTTGACGAACAGTACTATACGACAGATGCATTGGTCCGGTCCTATAAACTGGGGCAACCCGTGCCTGCAGCATATGTGTCGACGGATGATGCAGAAACCGCTTTTCGAAAAGTCATGTCTTCAGCTGGTGCGACACTTCCGCTGCGTGATTCGGTCGATGATCGAATAGTTCGAAACGTGTTCGCCAGATTGAGCGGCACCGGTGATCCCGGTCGTATTATTGATCATGAAGACGATGCAGGTGGATGGCCTCAATACCCGTCTGTCCCGGCTTTTGCTGATTCGGACCGTGATGGTATGCCGGATGCGTGGGAAGAACGTTACGGGTTGAATCCCCGGGATCCGGCAGATGCTCAGAAGGATATGAATAACAGCGGATATTCCAACATCGAGGAATACCTGAATGGAACAAATCCACTGAGACAACACCTATGATCTGAAAAATCGGTTAGTCAGTAACTTCTTACTTATTAATTCTGGATTATGACTGATTTGAAATTACCAAAGATTGTATGTGCCTTTATAATACCTAAATTGAGCGATTTTTAATTTCACCGCCCCTCCTTCATCTCATTTGACCAAAAAATCTTTAATCAGTTGGA
>SLQC01000126.1 GCA_007131625.1 Balneolales bacterium
AAAGTCACATCATCATCATATGTGGCATTACCATAATAATAATGAAACTCTTCCAGACGCCATCCATTTTTACCTATGGTTTCATACCAATCTATCAGCGAAGGTTCACCTGCAAAATCAATGATGTAATTCCAGCCCCCGGTTTCCAGTTGCCCCCAGATGAGAGCCCGGGCAACTTTTTCTGCAGCCTGATAGTAATATTCGTCACCGGTAGCATGATAGGCATCCAAAAACAAATGGCCCATTGAGGGTGTCCCCGGAGGTTCAACCCATATCATAGTCGGTTTGGCTTCCATTTCGCCCCATTGGCGCGAAAAATCAGGAAGGTAATTCCAAACGTACCCTCCATTGTAGCTGACTTCCTCCACCATGAACTTTGTGGCATGAAGCATGGCATGTTTGGCTTGCTGTGTCAAACTTTTCTCCTGGGCCGGCAACCACTGAACCGAGATCAGTAACAGGAACACAATACCGTAACAACGTTTTAAATTTTCCATCTTTTTATAATTTTGATTATAAGGTTACATAGAAAAATCCTTTTTCCGTTACCGGTTATCAGGGAAAAGTGGAGCGAACAGTGCATGGCACTAAATGTTATTTTCACCTTTTACTATTTCCTGTCTCCTGACACACCCATTACACTCACACTTATCATCATCAGCTAAAAGTGATTCGTAATTAGTGCCATGATAAGGTTATTTCAAACAGAAAACGTTTTCCGGACTCCGGCATATCACCTGTTTTGTCACTTGTTTCAACACGGTATTCAACATCCGGAGGAATATATCCATATCTTATTCAACATTTAAATTTGTATTCCGTTTCAATTTGAAGATGAAGTGCCCGCTTCCCTTTCCCACTGTGCCACCCGGACGATACGGCTCCAATGAAACTCGCCTCCTCCATTAATTTTCGGCACTTTATCCGGTTCTTCCTGAATTATCCGGTTCTCCCTGAATTGTAAATAACGGTTCTGGTAAAACTCATAACAAACCCTAGGTTTAAATCCGTCTTCAGGCATCGTAAGGTGGATTCCACCTCGCGGATGGTGTTGTAGATATCCCAAAAGCTCCAGTTCATCTCCTTCTTTGGACCCGGGCTTGGCATCAAAAATTTCCTGAATTCTTGTCAGAGCCCTTTGGTAATCGTGTTTGGTATGGATGGGTTTAATATTCATAGCTAATAATACCGGTTATTGTTGCGTCCGAATTGTATTACGGAGCATTCAAAAGTCAACTTGAGTGTACGCTATTTCATGAGGGGCGACTATTTAAGTACTGCTGAATTGTTTGTTTTTGCTTTTTCCAGTCTCTCGACCAGCCGGGATGATCCCGGATACAGGGTGTTGGCCAGCTTAAATATCTGAAAAGCAATTTCCGGTTTGTCCTGATCAAGGTAATAATCTCCGAGGTTAATGAATTCATTCAGGCTGAAATCACATTCATCCCCTCGCTTTTCTATCAGCTCACCATAATACCGGATGGCTTCCATTACGCCGCTCTCTTCGATCACACTTCCCAGGATTCCGGAAACAGGCTCCCTGATATCCGGTGCCTGATGCCCGAACAACAGATCCCGTAAGGTGAAATAGGTGCGGGCGGTACACTGCTGGGTGTTGTCCAGAATGATCAGGGTGTAATCACTGAACGAGAAATAGGTCAATTGCGATGAAAATCCATGGATGTTGCCCGAATGTCCCATCACAAGTTCATTTTGGGTGCCTATTTTTTGATTGCCGACGAATACCCCGTACCCGTAGTCTTCTATTTGCGGGGTGACCATATTCTTTAAATACTCCCGGTTTTGAATCAAGTTTCCATTGAACAATGCACGGGTCCATCGTAAAAGGTCATTAGCTGTTGAGTATATCATGCCTGCGGAAAAACCGGCGCTTGAATGGAAAAACGGGGCGCGTTCATACCCGGCTCAAATTCGAGGTCCAGATCCGCAAAATGCTGGAAAAACTCATACCTGTCATGCTCACGAATTGCTATCTCTTCCAAAAAACCGGGCAGCTTCAGATAATCCGGGATTCCGGCCGATTGAACCATCAGATGCTCTACGGTGATACGGTCGCCTGGAGAGGTGGGATAGTCCGGCAGATGATCGGTAATAACGTCGTCCATTGAAAGCTTGCCGGCTTCCAACAGGCATATTACAAGTGTAGCTGTGAAAGCTTTGGTAATGGAAGCGATCTTGAAACGGGTGTCTGTACTGTTCGGGATATTCCATTCGAAGTTTGCTATCCCGAAAGCCTCGTGGTAAATGATGTCATCACCTTTGGCGGCAAGAACTACACCGTTGAACATGCCGTATTCATAAAGCGTGGAAAGGGCTGCATCGATCTTTTTTGCAGATTCGGATGACTGACTGTGACCAGGTGAACCCGATAGTAAAAGCATCAATGAAATCAGATTGATATGTAATCTTACAGGTTTAGTCACGAGCTGTTCACCTTAATTGAGTAAATCCGGCCAGTCCAGAGTATGAAATAACCATGACGACAACTCGACAAACAGGAGCATGACTATAATCGTCAGGGACATTTCGCTGGCGTGCTTCATTGAGCGCTTACGCGTTTTGCAACAGCTCTTTGGTCTCGGAAGGAGAGGGTACTCGGCCTGAGAGTACGATTTTCCCGTCAATGACAATGGCCGGGGTCAGTCGCACACCCAGTTGTGCCATTTCCTTGTAATCGGTCACATGTGTGACTTCTGCGTCTTTATTAAGTTCAGCAAGTGCGTTTATCACGTTCTTTTCGGTGGTTTGGCATTTCGGACACCCGGGTCCGGCTATTTGTACTTTCATGATATTGTTGATTTTGGGTGACTGTTTTGGATTGTTATCTGATTTTTGGCGTTTGATGTCATTGCAAAATAAAATTCCCGAAGAACCAACCGACGAGGGTACCTAAAATGATGATGGTGGGAACATAGACCAGCGCTTTTTTGATGCCGAAGATCCGGGCGATGGCCAGCCAGTTGGGCAGGCTGATGCCGGGCCCGACCAGCAACAGCGTCAGGGCAGGGCCGTTTCCCATTCCCATGCCCATCAACGTGTCGACAAACGGCGCTTCGGTCATGGTTGCGAAGTAGCTTACCGCACCGATCAGGGTAGCCAGAAAGGAGGCGAGCAGCGTGTTATTGCCCAACCACTCCTGTACCCATTGTTCGGGCAGGATTGCCTGGATGATACCGACCAGAAATACTCCGGCAAGCAACAATGGGAAAATCACTTTGACGAACCACCAGGTTTCCCGAATCCAGAGGATCAGTCGGGAACGGTCAATCATTATCAGAGCATAGCTCACTGCTATCAGTGTTACCGATCCCCAAACCAGAATTTTGGCAATGTAGGGACCTTCACGAACCAGGTAATTGGGTGCCAGCAGACTGAGCAGGATCAGGGCAATCAGCCCGAAATCCGTGCGATTGATGATGGCGGACCGGGTTTTCTGCGATACCGAAGAGGTGTCACTTTTTACCGCTTCATTCCGCTGTTCGTGTCCGAATACCGCACGCATGATCAGTCCGACCAAAAAAGCGACCAGCAGTGCACCGATAATGCGCATGGTCACCATTTCAGCTCCGAGGATGGTGCCGGTGTAAACCAGGGCCAGGACGTTGGCAGCGGGTGCAACCCAAAGGATGATAAAGGCCACACCGACACCCGCTCCGGCGAAATAAAGCCCGGCAGCCACCGGGATGACCGTACATGAGCACGCCGCCACCAGAAAACTGGCCGCTGCCGCCAGTGTGAACGATTTGAAAATGTTGGCCTGCTCACCGAGCAGATCCAGAATGGCATCCCTGTTGGTGAAGGTGACCATTGCACCCGCTAAAAAGAAAGCAGGTACCAGGCAGGTGAGCGTGTGCTCCAGAATATAGTATTCGAGCGACGCCCAACCGGAGGAGAGCAGTTCAGCAAGAAG
>SLQC01000345.1 GCA_007131625.1 Balneolales bacterium
CGTTCCTTTTTCCATTCCTGAACCCATTTTGCCCTCGCAAAACATAGCTCTTGTTTTTTTGGGCTTTTACATCAAAATATCAGCTTCAATAAATAGCTCTTTTTAGAGTGGACTCATATATAATTCAATGATAGATTCGATAACTCAATCTAACCTGTGAGTGATCTCAGCCACGAAATTTCTTTGGCCCAGTTCTCAGGTTCCGGGGTTTCCAGGATCATCGGGATTTCGTTCAGGCGGTCGTCTCGCATAATCAGTTGAAACGTTTCTTCTCCTATTGTCCCTTTACCCAGTGGCGCATGGCGATCTACCCGGCTTCCGAGCTCAGATTTGGCGTCGTTGAGGTGTATCCCACGCAGCCATTCCAGTCCGACCACCCGATCTGCTTCAGACATCGTCTTTTTGTAGGCTTCTTCCGTTCGCATGTCATACCCCGCTGCATGGGCATGACAGGTATCGATGCAGAATCCAATCCGTCTTTTATCCTCAACCTGATCGATGATCTCAGCCAAATGTTCGAAACGATTGCCGAGATTACTACCCTGGCCAGCCGTGTTTTCCAGCACGACCGTCACACCCTCAGTTTGTCTCAGCACCCAATTCACCGATTCGGAAATACGTGTCAAGCATTCTCGCTCACTGATTTTCCTCAGATAACTGCCTGGATGAACATTCAACTGGGGGATGCCGAGTAGCTCACATCTTTGCATTTCATCCAGAAACGCCGCCCGGGACTTTTCAATTCCAGCTTTTTCGGGATGTCCCAGATTAATGAGATAACTGTCATGCGGCAGGATTTGCCAACCGGTAAACCCCAGCTCAACACACTTCTCTTTGAAAGATGCTATAACCGTCTGATCCAGCGGCTTTGAATTCCACTGTCGCTGGTTTTTAGTGAACAGGGCAAACGCATTGGCACCGATTTGATGGGCATTCACCGGGGCATTATCGACCCCGCCGGATGCGCTGACGTGTGCACCGATCCATTTTATGGAATTATCATTCATTCTGACTCTCGTTACTGGTTAAGAAACAATGCCGAAAGTAGTTCCGTTTCCCAAATACTTACCCATGATATTGCAAGCTTGCGTCTGCCTGCAAGTTTGTCAATGCCATGTTTCTACATAGCACAAATGAGGGAATGCCCATCCCTCATATATTCCATAACTTAATCTCATTGCGATCTATTGTTGCTCAATTCAACACCCAACGCCTCTAAATCGAGATAAAAGTCCGGCATTTCCGGTGCATCCTCAGCCGACAGGTACGTCTCAAACCATTGCATCATGCGCAGATTGTAATCGAACCGAGAGGTCGATCGCACATTTCCGTGTCCTTCGCCCGGATACCAGATTAATCGAACCGGAACATCCGGTTTGCGTACCTTGATATGCCGGTAGAGCTCCAGCGATTGCGACGGATGCACCCGGGTATCCTCCTCACCGTGCATGATCAGCAGCGGTGTTTGGGAATTGTCTACATGGTAAACCGGACTCCTCTTCAGGTTGCCCATCCAGTTGTCCCAGATACGTGTCCGCGAATGAACCAGGTACAACTCCTCCGGGATGTCACTGGTACCCCATTTGGAGATATTGTTGCTGATTCCGACAAACATCACGCCGGCTGCAAAACGGTGAGAGTAGCGGGTGGACATCCAGGCTGTCGCATATCCGCCATACGATCCGCCTGTTACACCGACACGGGAGGCATCGGTAATGCCTTCGTCAATAAGATAATCGACACCGTCCACGATATCATCAAACTCCGCACCGGCCAGATCGGCCTGACTCGACTTCACAAATTCCAACCCGCGTCCTGTGCTGCCCCGGTAATTCGGATAGAAAACAGCTAATCCACGACTCGCCGCCAACTGTCCCGGTAGTGAGTATCCGGTCAGCCAGCCATTGCTGTAATGTGCCTCCGGTCCGCCATGTACCATCACAATTGTGGGATACGGCCCACCGTCTCCCTCGTCTACCGGATAGATCAGCAACCCTTCCAGATTTCGGCCGTCCCGGGCCTCATAACTGACTACCACCTGACGCCCGATCTGTACATCCTCCAGCCACGGATTGGTATGCGTCAGTCGCTCCGGAGCTTCGGATCCCACTGTTTTGAGGAAGAGTTCGGAGGGATGTTCGGGCGTCTGCGCCACAAAAACGGCGGTCCCGTCTTCCGCCAGGTTAAAACTGTTCCAGATCGGACCGTCGGGCCCCAGTTTCCGCTCCATGCCGCTGCCGTCCGGACGAATCACCCCATACGACCGTGTCGTACTTTCACTGGCAATAAACCGGATTTCATCGGCGCCGGTCCAGTTGATATGCTCGAATTTACCTTTAAACCCCGGATAGATATTCTCGGGAGTACCGCCGTTCGACGACACCACCATAATGCGTCCGTCGATGGGGTCGTTGATACTGTTCCCGGCAAGTAGCGCCAGTTTATCGCCATCCGGACTCCAGGCGATCCTTCCCAACTTTCCGGAGTTGTTTATATTATTTCGCAATTCTCCGGTTGATCCGTCGATGATCCTCACCTGCTGGAACATGTAGTAATCATCGATATGCGGAGTCGGTGTTTCGGACACCGCAAGCAAGGCACCATCCGGACTCCACTCCATCAGATAAACCGAGCCCTCCAGCTTCACCCGGTCAACATTCAGATCGTCCCCCGAAATCTCCACAATAAATGCCTCCCGGTTCGGCAAATTCTCCTCATAGACGGTCGGCTCGTAGGGAAGCGGGTTGTCAGGCCTGTCCAGCTGCTCATTGGCTGTAAAAGAGAACCGGTCACCCGTTGGTGCCCAGCTGTAACCGGAAATATTGGTTTCGTGCTGATATAACCGGCTATAATCACCGGTTTCAGGATCCAGCTCATACAAAGATACCGCATCGTCATCTTGCCCGCGCGTGGTGAATGTGATCACCCGGTGGCCGGGCCGAACCGATAAATTACCCACCCTGTTATCTATTTCTATATGGCGCTCCTCGCCGGTTTTCCGGTCGACCACATGCATCTCAAGCTGCGAGGGAACATTATCCTCAAGCGGGTCCTCGGGAACGATCCGGGTGTAAGCAATGAACTGGCCGTCCCCGGTTATCACTGCGGATCCCACACTACCGATTCCGGCCAGCTGCTGCGGGGTAAGCTCACCGCCTAATGCTGGTATTGTAGAAACGGCCAAAGACACAATCAGTGTAAATGTCACCGCTGCCAAGAAGTTCTGCCCCATGTACTTGGTTTGTTTTATCATCTGTTTAAATGTTTGAATTCGGAAATACGGGTATTACTCACTGTTGAATTCTGTTCATGTGTAATACCTAATAGTATTTTGATCCTGTGTAATACATAATTAATTTTTAATGACCGCATCGTGTAACAAAGACTAATAATGTCAACACAATATTGCGTATAAGACGCTTCAAAACAGACATTAATTACCGTTTTTATGTTTTGCTATTGTCAAATGTTACAGGTTCGCTATTGTCAAATATTGCAGGTTCCGGACAGTCATTTGATTTTTTTTGCATGTTGCCGCACGGTGTAGTCTGGTAATTTCAAATCGGTTCTAATTCTTATGCCGCAGTAAGATAACCCACAGAGCAGGTAACATGATGCCATAGATACGAAAAAATTCGATATCTTTCAGGAAAATCCTCTCATTTCACCGCTTTTAGTCGTTTTTCCCCTGCCTGCCCATTTATTCCGTATCAGACCGCCGGCATGCAACTTAACCGTAGATTTTTGATGATCATTTTGCTATCGTTAAAGCCCGGAAGTTTTCTTCTGAAACGGTGAATTTCACAGCTTTGTTGATTGCTATACGACACCGGTTCACCACCCGGTCCGGATCTGTCCCGACCTGTACATTTTAATCCGATTAATACAATACCTATGAGCAACGATACTTTTGGAATAGTAAAAGAAC
>SLQC01000237.1 GCA_007131625.1 Balneolales bacterium
GATCTACGACATAGGGTCCGATAAAGCAGGTCACCATTATGAGAAGAACCACGGCGTTGACTACCAACTCGTCGAATAATCCGAGGTCAAATCCGATCAGGGTAACGGCAAGAGTAGCAGCGGCCTGCGGGCTTGTGAGCCCGAACATAACCCATCCTTCATCGGCTGTAAACCGGAAAAAAAGTTGTGCCGCTTTGGCCGCTAAATACTTACCGAAAACCACCATCAGGGTAAAGAGAGCGGCTATCAGCCACACATCCATCGTCAACAGTACCCCAACTTCTACAAGCATCCCCACAGATATAAGGAAAAAAGGGATGAATAGTGCGTTGCCGACAAACTGAACCCTGCTCATGAGGGCACTGCTCTCAGGAACAAGCCGATTCATGGTCAGCCCGGCAATAAAGGCGCCGATGATGGCGGCAAGTCCGACCAGCTGCGCCAGATAGGCGGTCACAAACAGAGTTGCCAGCAGGAAGACATACTCAACATTGGTCTGATCACGGACAGTTCGGAAAAACCAACGTCCCAGCCGGGGAAGTGTAAAAATGACTATAACCAGATAAAGCAGGACCAATCCGATGAAAGACAACCAGAACTCGACGTTGATTGCACCCTGAATACTGGCTGCGACAATGGCAAGTATGGTCAGAGAGAGGGCATCGGTGACCATAGTGGCACCGAGACTCATAGTTACAGCCGTATTTTTTCCGATACCGAGTCGGTTGGCAATAGGGTAGGCCAGCAGTGTGTGTGATCCCACTATTGCACCCAGCAGCCATGCACTTTCTATTGAATAACCAAGAAGTGGTGGAGCTAACAACAGGCTCAAGACCAGTGGTATTCCGAATGAGATGACCCCGAATGAGATACTTTTTTCTCTAAATTTACTGAATTTTTCAAGGTCGAGCGAAATACCGGCAATAAACATCAGGTATAACAAGCCTACCGTACCCAATAGAATGATCGTGTCATCCCGCTCCAGCAAACCCAACGCTCCAGGTCCCGCCAGTGCACCCGCAAAAATAAGCCCAACGATCGCCGGAATACGTAGCTTGTCGGAAATAATAGGCACGACAAGAATGGTCACCATCACCAAAGCAAAGATCAGGACAGGATCATTAATAGGCAATTCAAGATAGTTGAAAATGTTCATTCAATATTTGTGTAGGTTCATTTAAAAACGACAACGGATAATTCCGGTCATGCAGCTGCATAGCATGCAAATATATTATATCAGGAAAGGGAACAAAACATACTAAAAAAATGACTCACGCGTGGATAATTCTCAATAAAGTCATTGCAAAAATATTTTTTTTTAAAAAATCAGGGTGACAGTACGTTGTCACTTGGTATGAGTAGATTACTTGTGAAAGCAAAAAAAACTAATAATAAACGGAGTAATCTAATGAATACAGCGATAAGAGTCAGAACGGTAGAATCTGACATTGTGGAGTTGGAACTGCTTGCCGGACCCGGGTCTCGTACTTTGGCAACGGAGAAAAAAGAAAAGAAGGCACAAGCCTCTGTTTTTGGAAAAAATGCGAGACGCCTGGAGATGATTTTAAAATATGAACCGGAACAGACGGATGTATTCGAACTTTTCGGGTGGGGCGATCTGCCTGATTCCATTAAATCGGCTATCCGGCCGGATATGGAATCGTACCGGGATGAGTTGATGGGGTTGTATTCCACCTGTGAGCAGGGGGTCAGGGATCGCAGAAAGAGTGTTTCTTATTGGGTGAAGGCCTGGCGTGACGGCGTCTGCTCGGAGCAAACGGCTGCAGAAAGTCTGTCAGCTTCCATCTACATATAATACAGTATGTGATGCAGGCAAGCTTAGAATAATCGGTGAATGTTCTTATACTTGAACCGTAACCGAATCATTAATTTCAGGGATGTGCTGATTTACCGGTTGCAGCCGTCCCTTATAACAGAAGTATCCTGTAAGTGTTCATGGCAACAGATTCAGAACTTTCAATCGTTCTCACACGTAGAGCAGATGCGACAATTTGGCAAAAAACCTGGGAGGAATGTCCCTGGGCTACTTTCTTTGAATCACCTGATTGGGCTGCTGTTTTTGTGCATACTTTCGGAGATGTTTATGAACTGCATCCCCTGGAGATTGCATTTTCCGACGGGGCGGTCGCTATTGTTCCTGGTGTTTCAGGCAAACGGATGCGCGGTAGGGTCAAAATGCTGGAATGTTCACCGGGTGGCACATATGGCGGACCGATAAGTGTCGATAATTTACAAAGCAGGCATCTCGATCTGCTTATCAATGAGGTCAAGTCACAATTCCCGAATGTTTCTTTGCGAATAAATCCCTATCTGCTCTCGAATTTGAAAAATCCCGGATATAGTGATGGCGACTTTACACAGAATATTGATTTGTTGCTTCCGGAAGGCCCTTTTAATGAGCTATTCCGTAAAAGGAGAATTTTCGCTTACGCTAGAAAGGCCAAAGATTTGGGATATTTTATCAAACCGGCATCTGTCGGGCATCTCGAGAATTTTCATAATCTTTATGTGGAGGCATCAACTCAATGGGGTGAAGTCGCAAAAGTTTATTCATTATCATTTTTCCGGAAACTGGTTGAATCCCCAATGTGTGATTTTTTGGGTTGTTATGATGATAGTGGCGAATTGGTGGGGGGAGGCCTGTTTGTCCGAAGTGTGAACCACGCAATTTCCTGGCTTGCAATTATAAATCCTGAATGCAAGAAGAAAGGCATTTTTGATTTCTTTTATTATGAAGTAATCTTCCATTACAGAAACGAAGGATTGAAGTATTTTGATTTCAATCCCAGCGGCGGTATTGAAGGCGTGGTTTGGTTCAAAGATAAATTTCAACCGGACCGGCTACCGGCACCTGTAATCATAGGAAAATCGTTTCTTGTGAAGGTAGTCGATTCACTAAATAAGATCATGAAACGCTATGGATGACGAAAACAGCGGGCACTTGTGCCTGCCCGTGGCACACTATCATCCAGTATGGCTGCCCGGTACCATGACCTGGCTGCATCGATTAGTCACCGACCTCCAGCGGTATTGCGACAATATTGTCATCTGTGAACAAATAATAAACAGGGAGCGGTTCGGACACGTTACATTGCGTGATTTTTCAAGCCTCCCACGTATCCTGCGCTATTATCAGCGATTTCTTAAAAAAACCGGCCTGGTGCAGTCACTTCCTTTTTATATCAGGGCGCTTAAAAAGGATCGTATCAAACTGCTGCACTCACACTTTGGTCACATTGCTGTTCAGGGATGCAAAATGGCTGATGATGCGCGCATTCCCCATGTTGCCAGTTTTTACGGGTTGGACCTACATCAAGTTCCAGCATCCGACTCTCGCTGGAAATCGCGCTACCTTGAGATGTTCGCTCAGACAAGGCGCATTTTCTGCGAAGGGGAGCATATGGCGAAGAGCATAGAAGGACTTGGGTGCCCTGTAGAAAAAATAACTATTCATCCGCTGGGAATCGATCTGGACAGAGTCACATTTCATCCGGTGACATGGGATGGGCAGGAGCCGTTGCGTATTTTGATTGCCGCATCTTTTCGTGAAAAAAAAGGAATACCACTGGCATTGAAAGCGGTGGCAGCTATCCGAAAAATTTTACCTGTCTTTGTGACCATCATTGGTGACGCTACGCCGGAATCTGTTTCCCAACACGAAAAAAAAAGAATTCATGAAACGATAAAACAGCTCAAAATGAAGGATATCATTGATTTTCGGGGGTATTTATCTCACGATGAAATGCTGAATGAAGCCCGGTTCCACCATATTTTTCTCTCCCCGAGCATCCATGCACAGGATGGCGACAGCGAAGGTGGGGCTCCTGTTGGGATTATTGAAATGTCGGCGGCAGGAATGATGGTCGTCAGCAGCAGGCATTGCGACATCCCGGGAGTTATTCGACATGAGGAAACAGGCTGGCTGGCAGAAGAGGGAAACCTGGAGGACTTGATTACAAATCTGAGAAAAGCTGTGGATCATCGCAACATATGGCACAAAATGGCTAAAGCCGCAAGAGATCATATTTCAGCACATTTTGACGCCAGAACCCAGGCACTCAAATTGCATCGTCACTATCTGGAGGTCATAGGTGAATAGTACCGGGTCAGTGATATTATTCTCGCCACACTGGAATTCTCCGGGTTATGTTGGAAATCTGCGTGCATCCCGAATGCTGCGATGGCTGTCTGAAGAGGGATTCCAGGTGAAGCTGATCCGTGCGGGACTAAGTGATCGGCGGGAAAAGGCCAAATTTGGAGAAATCATCACAATTCGTGACCCTTTAAAAATGCATGCGGATGTTTCCGGTGATGGCGATACGGGTATGAAAGTGGTTCAAATGTCGAGGAAACCGAATGCACTCAGGCGATGGCTGTCCTATGTACTTTTAATCCCGGACCCCGGGATTGTCTGGGCTCGCCGTGCGATGCGTCATCCGCTGGTGCTGAATGCATGCACCGGTGCAACCTGGTTTTTGGCATCATCACCGCCGGAATCAGTACTTATTGCTGCTTCACAACTTGCCAGTCGCTTTGGTGGCCGGTTTGTTATGGATATGCGGGATGGGTGGCTTGACGAGCCTATTAAACCCCTGTTGCGCACTTCTGCGCTACAACGATGGCGTGAAGAACGGTTAGAGCGAAAAATGATACGAAATGCGCATTCGGTGCTGGTAACTTCAAACCATTGGAAATCCCGTTTGAGCGCTCGTTATCCCCATGCTGCTGTAAAGACTGCTGTGCTCACAAATGCTTATCCCCGAAAAACTTCAGCTTTTACAGATAATGAGAACAAATCGGCACCAGAGTCCCACCCCGGTGTAAAAAGAATCCGATTCCTTTATGCCGGACGCATTTTCAGCTCTGGACCCGGACGCCGAATCGCATATTTGCTCGACCCTATGTTGACATTTGCCCGGACACATACTCAAATAGCGGAAATTATTTTCCTCGGGGACCTGATCCCGGAGGAAGAGGAGGCTCTGAAACGATGGAATAAGCGATTTAACGCGGTGAAATGGGAAATAACCAGAATCCCCGGCAAACCGCATAATGTAGCGGTCACATTAATGCAAGAGGTCGATGTGCTGCTGCTGCTGTCAGCGTCCAACTCGGCGATTCCTGCAAAGTTTTTTGATTATGTATCATCAGAGAAGCCGATTTTCGCTGCGGCACCAGCTGGCAGTTCAGTTGCAAGTTATGGTAATGAAATCAAACAGTTTTATGGTTATGCCTTTGAACAACCGGACACTGCGCATGAAGTTTTCAGGCAACTGATGAATGATGTTTTGAGCAAATCCGTCACGGTTACCCGTCCGGAGAAGTTTGAGGAAACATACCTGAAACCAAAGTTTCTTTCATTATTTCAGATATGATGGAGTATTTCAAACATAATAGAGCTGTTTCCGATCAAAAAGACAAAGTGGGTGCGTTAAACGATGGCAAAACAAGGCGGTCATCGGTCGCTGTACTCATGTCAACGTACAATGGGGAACGTTTTCTTCTCGAGCAAATCGAAAGCATTGTGGCTCAGGAGGATGTTGATGTCACTCTTTTTGTACGTGACGACGGTTCATCGGACCGTACAATCGAACTGCTTAATTCGATTGCAGCCGGGTCGAACAGGATCTCTTTCGAGTTTGGAGACAACCTGGGTGTGGTTGCAAGTTTTCTGACTCTGCTGCAAAATGCGGGGCCAGACTTCGATTTCTATGCTTTTTCTGATCAGGACGACTATTGGTTGCCAGACAAACTTCATCGTGCGGAAAAGATGATCGTGCAGAAACGCAGGAAATCCAGAGACCAGGTCCCATATATGTACTATTCCCGCCTCGACTTTGTGGATGAATTCCTCAACCCACTGGGGCACAGTATAATCCCAACTACATCGGGATTTCATAACGCCTTGGTGCAAAATCAGGCGACAGGTTGCACGGTGGTTCTGGATCAAACAGCACGAAACCTTGTCTGTAATAATCCGCCAAACTGGGCTTTAATGCACGATTGGTGGTGCTATTTAACCGTCTCTGCATTCGGGGAAGTTATTTATGATGCAGAATCTCGTATCAGATACCGCAAACACGGCCATAACGTAACCCCTGCAACACCTAACTTCGTCCGGGAGCTCTATGCCCGTACAAGGCGATTTTTGGGGGAGAATGATATCCCGGAAAAAGTAACCGACCAGGCACGGGAATTTGACCGTCGGTTTGGTGATGCGTTGTCCAATGATAAACGAGCAATCCTCAAGGGATTTCTCGAGGCTCGCGGGAAAGGTCTGCCCGGACGCCTTCGCTATAGCCTGACCATGCCGGTTCGCCGGAATACGCCCATTGATAATTTCATTTTGCGCATTTTGATTGTCATCGGGCGTTTTTAGCGGATGTTTCCTCGCTTTTTAGCGCCTGCAAAAACTCGCGAATCAGATCCGATTGTGTATGCCAAACCAGCGGGAGATAACATATCAGGAAGACGGCTGATATGGAAAAGAGCATTCCGAAATCCCCAAAGGCTGTCTGATAAGGAGACATGGCAATCCGAAAAAGCCATGACACTCCGAGCGGAAGGGTGAGTATGATTAGCAGAGGAGCGGTAGATCGTAAAAAACGTCTCCATGTAAGAAATATCAGCCTGTTTACCATAAGCCATTGCCCGGTGATATAATAGACGAAGTTTATAACGGTGTATAATCCCAGCAGTACAAAAATAGAGTATAATGCTCCGATCAGAAAGACTGTCGTATTAACGACCGCCACTGCAAGATTCCAGAAAAATACAAGGCGTGCCTTACCCTTGCTGAGAATAATGTTTCCGCTAGGATTTCCCAGCATGCGAAGCAGTCCGATCAAAACCATCAAAGGAATAAGTTCTATGGTGAATTCCCATCCCCTGCCGAACAGGAACGGTACAAGCCAGGGAGCTGTAAGACCGGCCAACAGAAAAAGCGGTGCTAAAAGTGATATCAGCCCTCTCATTAACTTAATATAACCGTCGCGGAGAATGGCGTCATCAAACTGACGACTGGAAAAAACGGGAAGAGCAACCCTGTTCAGTAATGGGCTCAATCGCAACAGAGGGTACAGGATAATCTGATAGGCAAGATGGTAGGCACCAAGTATTTCTGGTCCGAAAAATCGCCCTATGATCAGCTGATCGATGCGGGTTGCATAGATATTGAGGCCTCGTTCACCCATTTGATAGAATCCGAATGCGAGATGGGAGCGCACTTCTCCTGGTTGAAACCAAAACGTCGGGCGCCATTTTCGAATGCCAAAAATTATGTAAAGAACAGTCATGCAACTCGCCGTCGCAATATACGACCAAATCAGGGCATAAACCCCGAATCCCGAAAGTGCCAATACCAGTGCCAGCGCAAAACCCATGATACCGGAAACGGTTTCTGAAATAGTTATTTGTTTGAATGATAATGTTTTACGTAACAACACCTCATAAAGTGATCCAGCTGCGTGAATCGGTAACATGATGCCGCCTATGCGCAGTAATCTGGCGACTTCCGGTTCGCCGTAAAACCCGGAAATGAACGGAGCGATAATCAGAATCAAAATGTACAAGACCGATCCGGCCAGAATATTGACCCAGAAAAGAGTGGAAAGCTGACGGTCCGTCTGATTGCGAAAGTGTAATACGGCATTGCTTGTACCACCATCTGCAAAAATCCTGAAAATGGTGATAATGACCATTGCCATGGCCAGCAAACCGAAATCGGAAGGATCAAGAATCCGTGCTAAGACAATATATTTCAGCACTTCCAGCCCATTGGCGAATATTCCGGAAATCCCGCTCAAACCCGCACTACGGTATGCTTGTCTCTGAAGGCTCATCAGCCGGATTCTTTATAATACCCGGTCAGGACATCATGAACACGAGTGGCGATCTCTTCTTTGCGATCTGCCAAACCGGGGTGCAGCGGAAGGCGGATCAGTGAATCAGCCAGGTATTCCGTTTTCGGCAGGATTATCGGTTTGTCCAGAAACTTTCGAGCGTATGGAGCATTGTGCAGGGGAATATAATGAAATGATGCACCGATTCCGGCATTCCTGAAGGCGGAAATGAGCGGGTCGCGATCCGACTGGTCTCGCACGATGAAATGAAAAATATGATAATTGGTTTGGGCGTATGGAGGGGTCACGGGAAGTGTAATCCAACCGTTTTGTTCGATATCCCGGAGACTTTCAAAATAGACATTCCACATTGCTTTTCGTTTTTCCAGAATGATATCTTTTTTCCGGAGCTGAACTTCAAGCACCGCCGAAAGTAGCTCAGAGGGAACGTAGCTGCTTCCAAGACTAACCCAGGTGTATTTGTCGACTTCGCCACGCAAAAAAGCGGTGCGATTTGTGCCTTTCTCCCGAATCCACTCCGCCTTTTCTGCAAAATCGTCGTTTTGCGTGAGAAGTGCACCACCTTCGCCACAAGTGATGTTTTTTGTATCGTGAAAGCTGAAACAACCAATATCACCTACTGTCCCGAGAGCCTGGCCATTCCAGAATGCACCAACCGCCTGTGCTGCGTCTTCAATAATTGAAACTGCCCTGTTATCAATCACACGTCGTATTTCATCAAAATCGGCTGAAACCCCCGCGTAATGAACAGGGATCACCGCTCTCGTAGCCGGTGTGATTTTGCGTGCGATATCTTCCGTATCTATTGTCAGGTCATCATCCCGGATGTCTGCAAAAATCGGCTTTCCACCTCTCATGCTTACTGCGTTTGCTGTCGATACAAACGTAAATCCTGGCATGATTACTTCATCGCCTTCACCGATCTCCAGAATCATCATCGCCATCTCAAGCGCATGTGTGCAGGAAGTCGTCAAAAAGGCATGGCGGGAGTTAAGCCATTCGCAAAAATACGCTTCCACACGCCGGCCGACCGGACCATCCCCATGCCAGTTATCGCCGGAAAGAACTTCAGATATTGCTTTTTTTTCGTCTTCATCCTTGAATATTCTATTGAATGGTATATAATCCGGCATTCTTTGGCAGATGTTAAAAATGATGGTTTAATCACTACTTATAATTTCGTAATTTACATAATTGACAATCAAATGTATGCCCTTCATGATTACAAAAAAATTTGTTGACAGAATTACCCGAAAAGGTCTTACCTACGACGATGTTCTGCTTGTTCCCGGTTATTCAAGGGTGCTGCCTCGTGATGTCGACACAACGGTTACTCTGGCTCCCGGCCTGACTCTAAATATCCCGATATTGGCCGCAGCCATGGATACGGTATCGGAATACCGGCTTGCGATCGCCCTTGCCAGGGAAGGTGGTATTGCCATGCTGCACAAAAATATGAGTGTCGAAGCGCAAGCTGATCAGGTGCGGTTGGTCAAGCGGAGCGAAAGCGGTACGATCGTCGACCCGGTGACGCTGCAAAGTGATGCGACTGTCCGGAAAGCACGGGAATTGATGACGAACCTTAAAATCGGTGGTATTCCTATTGTTGATGATGCACGGAAACTGAAGGGTATTGTCACCAACCGTGACCTTCGGTTCGAAACTGACCCCACTCGCAAGCTTGGCGTCATTATGACCAAAGATAACCTGGTGACAGCACGGGAGGGGACAACCCTCGAAAAAGCCGAAATACTTCTGCAAGAGTTCAAAATCGAGAAGCTCCCGATCGTTGACAAAACAGGTGTGCTGGTCGGGCTGATTACTTTTAAGGATATCGAGAAAAGGAAGAACTTTCCCAACGCCTGCAAGGATTCCATGGGGCGATTGCGGGTCGGGGCGGCGGTCGGAATCGCTCCGGATACGGTGGAACGAGTATCCGCGCTTGTGGATGCCGGGGTCGATATCATCACTGTGGATACCGCTCACGGGCATTCACAGGGTGTAATCGATATGGTCAAAGACATAAGAAACACACATCCGGACCTCAACCTCATCGCCGGTAATATTGCCACTGTTGACGCAGCCCAATCTCTGCATCAGGCTGGTGCCAATGTTGTGAAAGTGGGTGTGGGGCCAGGTTCTATCTGCACCACAAGAATCGTCACCGGTGTCGGCGTTCCCCAGCTTAGTGCGATCATGGAGATCGCCGATTACACACACAAAGCGGGGATTGGGCTCATTGCCGACGGAGGCATTAAACAGACCGGGGATATCAGCAAAGCTATTGCAGGCGGAGCGACGGTGGTCATGATAGGATCACTTTTTGCAGGAGTCGACGAGAGCCCGGGTGAAACCATCATTTACGAATCTCGAAAATTCAAGACTTACCGTGGCATGGGTAGTCTGAGTGCAATGGCGCAGGGCAGCAAGGATCGCTATTTTCAGGATGTCGAAGACGATGTCAAAAAGCTCGTACCGGAAGGAATAGAGGGAAGAGTGCCCTTTAAAGGAAATCTTTCGGAAGTAGTGTATCAGATGACCGGCGGACTGCGGTCAGCGATGGGGTATTGCGGTGCCGCCAACATAAAAGAATTACAACAAGCTGAGTTCGTGCATATTTCGGCTGCAAGTGTTCACGAAAGTCACCCACATTCTGTGAAGATCACCCAGGAGTCGCCCAATTACTCCGGACGTTGATGCAATTACTCCGGATTATGGTGAGTCTTCTGACTATATTTTTATTATATTTCTGTATCGTTGACAATTATATTTCAGACTTGTGATTTCTCTGTTTAAAAAACTTATTGAAAAACGAAAAGAAGAAATCACCCTGCTTTTTTTCGACGAGGACAATCCGCATCGACAGGAAAACTACACTTTGCATCCGGGCAAGTTGTTTCTGATAGTGGGGGGACTCAATTTTGCTATAGTTCTGCTGGTTATGTTTATTTTTTTTATCACTCCGCTCGGTACTTTGCTCTTCAACAAGGAAAACCGGGCGATCAGATCATCCGTCCTGGAAGTGCGTGATCGCATCCAGGCATTGCAAGACACATTGCAAGTCCGCGACCAGCAACTACTTGATATTCAACAGGTTTTCCGAAGCAATACCGACACAACTTTTGAAATCCGTTCCACCGAAGAGTGGGAGACCGTCTACGGAGAAGAGCAACAGGAGACACCGGACATAATAACCTACTATGTTACTGAGTACGGATCTATGCGCAGTCTCCATAGCGATCAGATTATCCACTCGGATATTTTTTCTGGCAAAGTGTTGTTTCTTGCCGAACCGCCGGTGATAGGCTCACTGACCGGAGAGTATCATCCGGAAAGGGGCCATTACGGGATAGATATTGCAGCAAAAAAAGGGGCAGACGTACGTTCTATTGCCGATGGTGTAATTGTCAGCAGCGAGTGGACTATCCGTAATGGTTATGTCTTGCTTATCTTGCACAGTGATGGATACTCTTCTGTATACAAACATTTTTCGGAAGTTTTTTATAAATCGGGTGACATAATTTCCAAAGGTGATATCATTGGAAAAGTCGGGGAAACCGGAATACTCGCATCGGGACCCCATATTCACTTTGAACTCTGGAAAAACGGATTATCACTTGACCCGATGAATTATATTAATCTATATTAATGTTTTGGTTGTTAAATAATGGCCGTAAACGCATAATATATTATTTATGTTCAACAAAAATAGTACCAGACAGGCACAAATCATGAAAAAAGATACCCCGGGACAACCCAATGTCAATATGATTAGCACCGGTACGGTGATCACCGGCACATTTCAATCCAAAAGCGATCTCCGTGTATCAGGTACTATCGATGGACACGTACATACAGAGAGCAAATGCATTGTTGCGGAATCCGGCAAGGTAAAAGGGGATTTATCTTCCAGGGAGGCGGATATCGCCGGCACAGTGGATGGTGAACTTATCATCAGTAACCGGCTTATTCTTCGCAGTTCGGCAAAAGTCACCGGTGACATCACGACTAAGATTCTGATGGTCGAGGAAGGAGCAAAAATCCTCGGTTCTTGCAAAATGGCAGACAATATTGATTTATCTAGAAGTTCTAAAATTTCCAACGGGATCGATACCCGGAATGTCGTAACAGCTAAGAGCAGTATTAGTCCAGGCGGTAAATAAAGGAACATTGGCGACAACCGGGTAATTCCAGCATTTATTGAAACAACTTCTGCAACAACTTAAACTTACAGCATATTATTCAGCCGGGATGACCCTGGTTAATCTGCAAACACTATCTTCGGCTCGAGAGGTAAACCATGCATTCGAACAACCTTGCCAAATACGGAGCGTATCTTGCGTTGGGAGCCCAAATCGCAGCTTCAATGATCGTGCCGGTGGTAATCGGTATATACATAGACAAACAATGGAATTTTTCTCCATGGGGTGTTATTATTGGAGCGCTTTTAGGTTTCGGTGGAATGATCTCCATTGTTATCAAACTGGCGCATCGATCGGGTGACAACGAATACATGAATAAAAAGAAGCAATCCGGGAATGGCAAGATTTAGTGGGTATTTACTACTATTCGACTTGTCCTGTCTCATACTGGCAGGTATACCGGTATATCTGTTAGTCGGTTCCAATGTTTTTGTTGCGCTGGTTATCGCATTTCTGATCACAACACTGCTTGCCATTCTCAGTTACTTCCCATTCACGCGTATGAGCGGTGCTTCCATGAACCGATATATGGCGGCAATGCTCACAGGAATGCTTATCCGGATGGTTTTTATCGGCCTATCTATTGCTGTTGTATTTGTATTTACAGAATTGCATCAATTTGGTTTTACAGTTGGATTATTATTTTCCTATATTTGCAAAGCTATAATTGAAACATTTATTATATCACAAAAACATAGAGGGAACATGTCGGCACAGTAATGAAACAATTTCTTCGCTTTATCTTCCTGATATTATTATTTACAACAGGCATAACCGTCATCTCAAAGGCTGATTCAGGAAACGAAAACAGGGTAGATCTCATTGGTAAAGTTGTTGATCATAATTATTTGGATTTCAAGCCTCTTGCCACAATTGAGCTTCCCCGGCTGATTTACGACGACGGAAGTTTCTATTTCTACCGGAGTACAACTTCGCTTCTTAACACCAGTGAGAACTTTACTGATGCCGCATATGTCGACTTCGAACCGACGGTAGAAGAGGGACGAATCGTGCCGGCCACTTACAATATCGTCCGCACCGACGGACAACCACCGGCATTCGATTTCTCAATCACCTCGCATCTGGTTTTCTTCTGGATTGCTGCTATAGTTATGTTTCTGATATTCATACCGCTGTCAACCAGATATCGCCTGGGAACAGGACGCATCTCTGAACCCCGGGGAGCGTTTCAAAATCTTTTTGAGACACTGGTCGTTTTTATCCGGGATGACATCGCCCTTCAGAATATCGGCCCGGCACGATATCAACAATTTACTCCATATCTGCTGACTGTCTTCTTCTTTATTTTGTTCATGAACTTTTTCGGGCTGATGCCCTGGGGCGTTTCTTCCACAGCCGATATCACCGTCACCGCCGTACTGGCACTTCTTACATTCTCCGCCACCCAGATATTCGCGTCAAAAGACTACTGGAAGCATGTATTCTGGTTTCCCGGTGTACCGGTGCCAATCAAGTTTATTCTGATGCCGGTAGAGTTGATAGGGCTTTTTACCAAACCGTTTGCACTCTGCATTCGACTTTTTGCAAATATGGCATCAGGTAAAATTCTAATATTTTCGTTGCTGGGTACCATCTTTATATTTTCCGATCTTTTTGGTTCAGGGGTCGCTTACGGGACTTCTTGGATCTGGGTTTTACTTACGCTGTTCGTCTATCTGATCAAAGCACTGGTCAGTTTTATACAGGCATATGTATTTACCATTTTATCAGCCCTCTTCATTGGTTTGTCAGTTTCCGACCACAGTGAAGAACACGCACATTGATCTTTCCTTAATCAACGAGTAATCTCAATAACTAAAACTGGAGTAATACAATGGAATTAGCATATTTAGCAGCTGGATTCGGCGCAGGAATCACTACAATTGGAGCAGCAATCGGTATCGGTATGATCGGTAAAAGTGCGATGGAAGGATCAGCACGTCAGCCGGAAGCATCAGGAGATATCAGAACCTCCATGCTTATCTCGGCTGCTTTTATTGAAGGTGTCGCCCTATTTGGGCAGGTAGTCTGTATTGTTCTTGCCTTGAGCTGATCGGGCGCCTTTTTGACAACGACGTTAACTGATTGAGTAATCATGAATCCTGTTTATGCACAAGGACTGCTTGATGTGGATTTTGGACTTTTTTTCTGGGTCCTCATCACCTTTCTGCTTTTTCTGTTTCTACTTTCCAAGTTTGCATGGAAACCCATCCTGAATGCGCTTGGTGAACGGGAAAAAGTCATCAAGGAATCGCTGGAAGCCGCAGAAAAAGCCAAAAGTGAAGCCGAACAGATCTCACGAGATAATGAAAAAGCACTGAAAGAAGCTGAATCAATCTCCCAGAAAATCCGCAAAGAGGCCCTGAAAGAGGCAGAAACCCTTCGTGCCGACCGTATTGAAAAAGCAAAAGTAGAATCAGAAAAGTTTCTTAATCAGGCACGCTCTTCTATCGAACAGGAAAAGAAACAGGCGTTGATAGAACTTCGGGAAGAAGTCTCACGACTTGCTATCGGAGCCGCGGCCAGAATTCTGGATGAAGAGCTGGACGAAAAACGCAACAGGAAAATCGTTGACCGTTACATCAAGGAACTCAATTAATGCATCCTGATTTATGATCGTAACCAAGATTTCCAAACGCTACGCCTCGGCTCTGTTTCAACAGGCCAGGGAAGAGAAAGTGCTCGACGCCGTTTCTGGGGATATGCGCATGATCAGGCAAAGCATCTCCGAATCCCGAAATCTGCTTCTATTTCTGAAAAGCCAGATCATTTCGCGTGAAATCAAAAGAAAGGTGTTGGAAGAATTATTTGAAAAACATCTAAGCGAGGTCTCCCGATTGTTTCTTGCGCTGATTTTAAACAAACGGCGAGAGGATCAGCTTCCAGGTATCACAGCCGCTTTTGATGTCTTGTACAAGAAAGAGTTGGGACTTATCGACATCGAGGTGATGGTTGTTTCTCGTCCTGATCCGGATCAGGACCAGGCCTTGCGAAAAGCACTCGAATCCAGAACCGGAAAGAAAGTCCAGCTCTTTTTCACTGAAGATTCCTCTCTAAAAGGTGGAATGGCCGTCCGGATAGGAGACACCGTTATCGACGGCACCGTAAAACACAAACTACAACAAATTGAAACCAGGTTCCATCAACAGGCTGGAATGTGAGTTTCTTTAATAGTATTGAAACACCAGCAATATGAGTCACATTAAACCAGAAGAAGTCTCCGCGATACTTCGCAAGCAATTGGCCGGATTTGACAACGGAACGGATGTTTACGACGTCGGTACGATTCTCGAAGTGGGGGATGGCATTGCCCGGGTATATGGTTTGTCGCATGTTCAAGCCGGCGAATTGATTGAGTTACCTGATTCCAAAGACGAAAACGGCAATCCCATTCGAGGTATGGTACAAAACCTTGAAGAAGACAATGTTGGAATTGTACTTTTCGGCGGAGCACGTTTTATAAAGGAAGGAGACAAGGTTCAGCGAACACGGGAAATAGCTTCGCTGCCGGTTGGAGAAGGTTTGCTCGGACGTGTGATTGACCCGCTCGGTCATCCCATTGACGGTAAAGGGCCGATTGCAGGCGATACGCTGACAATGCCACTGGAACGCAAAGCTCCGGGTGTAATTTACAGAGAACCGGTATCCGAACCACTTCAGACTGGAATCAAGTCGATCGATGTTCTTATTCCGATCGGCCGCGGACAGCGCGAGTTGATCATCGGTGATCGACAGACTGGCAAAACTGCTATCGTCATCGACACCATTATTAACCAGAAAGAAACACATGAAACGGACAAGCCGGTTTTTTGTGTCTATGTCGCAATAGGACAAAAGGGCTCAACCGTAGCGCAGGTAAACCAGGCTCTGCAAGAACACGGCGCATCCGATTACACCGTTATTGTCTCTGCTCCGGCTTCGGTGGCTGCTCCGCTTCAGTATATCGCACCATTTGCCGGGGCTGCCATTGGTGAATTTTTTCGCGATACCGGCCAGCATGTCCTCGTTATATATGATGATTTGTCGAAACAAGCCATCGCATACCGGGAACTTTCCCTGCTGCTTCGTCGCCCGCCGGGACGGGAAGCCTATCCCGGAGATGTCTTTTACCTTCACAGTCGACTTCTTGAGCGTGCTGCCAAAATTAATGCCAACGATTCCGTCGCTCAGGCGATGAATGATGTTCCGGAGGTTTTGAAAGGCAAGGTCAAAGGTGGAGGTTCATTAACAGCTTTACCGATTATTGAAACTCAAGCCGGCGACGTCTCCGCATATATTCCGACCAACGTGATCTCCATAACAGACGGTCAGATCTTCTTGCAGACCAATCTGTTCAACTCGGGGGTTCGGCCTGCTATCGATGTCGGTATTTCCGTTTCCAGAGTTGGTGGCGCCGCACAGGTGAAATCCATGAAGAAATTGGCCGGCACCATGAAGCTGGATTTGGCACAGTATCGCGAACTGGAAGCTTTTGCAAAGTTCGGCTCCGAACTGGATGCCTCCACACAACGTCAGCTTAACCGTGGGGCTCGAACCGTTGAAGTGCTCAAACAGGGTCAGTTCAGACCGTTATCGATAGCAAGCCAAATTGCACTGCTTCTGGCTAGCAACAAAGGCGTTCTGGACAAACTGCCCGTCAACTCCATCAGGCAATTTGAAGACCAGTATCTGGAATCGATAAGTCTGAAATTTGCTGAAGAGTTGAAATCTTTGGGCAAATCCGGAATTCTTGACGATGAACTGGCCGGGAAACTGGAGAAAGAAGCCTTTGCAGTCAATAAACAAATATTAAGCGAGCAGGAATCATCCTGATATGGCCAATCTGCGAAACATACGAGACCGGATAGCATCGGTTAAAAATACCCAGCAGATAACCGGGGCTATGAAAATGGTTGCAGCTGCGCGACTCCGTAAAGCGCAGGAACGGATGAATGAGGCGCGTCCATATACAGCCAAAATCCGGGAAATAGTAACCAAACTGATTAAAAAATCAGATAGCAGTAATCCGTTGCTCCGTTCTAATCAAGAGTCAGGCAAAGTACTTGTGATGGTTATGGGTTCAGACCGTGGGCTTTGCGGCGGCTTCAACACCAATTTGTTCCGTATCGTAGAAAGAAAAATCAGGGATGATTTTGCGGAGCATTTGGAGGAGGGATCGCTCGCTTTGGTTTGTTTTGGCAAGAAGCCATACGATTACTTTCAGAAACGTAAATATCCTATAATTGATCATAAGATCGGTTTTTTCGATCACCTGAAATACGAACAGGTAGGTAAGGTAATTCGGGAAGTTATGGATGACTTTCGTGACGGGAAATACCGGGAAGTCCATCTCGCTTATAATGAATTCAAGTCGGTCATAGCTCAAAGCCGCCGTTTCGAACAAATCCTTCCGCTGAATGCGGAAAAGTTGAACGGTGCCGACCTGGTCGGAAAAGACGACAAAAAATCCGGGGGATCCGATGTAAAAAAGGACTTATCTGATATCGACTATCTCTATGAGCCCGATTCGGATACCATTTTGAATCATGTGCTTCCGCTTTTAGTCACGATTCGGCTATGGCAGGCTTCCCTGGAGTCCTATGCCGCCGAACAAGGTGCCCGAATGACGGCCATGGACAGTGCAACCGAAAATGCAGGCGAAATCATCAATGATCTTCAGTTGAAATATAATCAGGCTCGTCAGGCTGCCATTACAACCGAATTATCTGAAATAGTTTCCGGTGCAGAGGCGTTATCAAAATAATATTGTATATTTGGCACACACGGAGAGATGGCAGAGTGGTCGAATGCGACGGTCTTGAAAACCGTTGAGGCGCAAGTCTCCGGGGGTTCGAATCCCTCTCTCTCCGCTCACAAGGCCCCATTAAGGGGCTTTTTTTTTAGGTATCACACACAGGAACATCTATGAAACGATATCCTTTGGTCCTGGCCGGACTCGCATGTTTTTTCATTGTTACGTTTTCGTATGATCAACTGAATGCCCGGGATACTATACGCGTCTCCTTTGAAGATTTCGTCGCCATGGCGACGGAGTTTTCGGCTAATCTGGATGCTCAAAAGCAACAAGTGCATCTTGCCGAAAACAGGGTGAAACAAGTCCGAGCCAACCGTTTTCTTCCCAATTTAAACCTGACTACAGCACACGGACTTGTTCCCGGTGTCAAGTCACAGATGGATCTGAGTCCGGGAAGATATTACCTGGATCCCAATCTTGAAAACGATTGGGAAAACTGGGGTATTTTCACTCAAGCTGAAATCAGCGGTATTCAACCGGTATACACCTGGGGTGGAATAACGAATCTCATTCAGGCGGCCAGAAAAGGTGCCGATGCCGCTCAATATGAATTTGATTCCGACAAAGAATCTTTTGTCCTGCAATTGTTTGAATTGTATCAGTCTGCTCTTTTTGTGCAGGAACTGGAACGCCTTTTAGAGAATGCCGACGAACAGCTCGATCGTGCCGAACGGGAAATTGAGCGAATGAGAGATGAGGGTGATGTATCACTGGAAGAGAAAGATGTGTTCGAGTTTAATATTTTCAAAGCCGAGTTTCAGTCACATCGAAACGAGGTTCAGCAAACCTCGGATTTCATCCGGCGATCATGGGACCTGATACTGTCCGGCAATGGTCGAACCGTCTATCTGCCCGAGGCTCGATTTCTGGATCCTGTACCTGTACAAATTCAGGAAATCAACTTTTATAAGCAAAGTGCTTTGAGCAACAGAGCGGAGCTGAAGGGAATCGGCGCGGCACAGGAAGCGGCACAATATGGCGTCGAGGCGGCCCGGTCTCAGTACTATCCCAGCCTGGTACTCGGAGCCAGTGGCGGATTTGGATATACGCCAAACAGACCCCGTCAGACCAATCCATTCATCCGGAACAATACCAACTTTATATCAGCCAGAGTCGGTTTCGGCTTTCAGCAAAATCTTAATTTCAGACAGGTCAGGACGCAGGTTCAGCGCTCGGAGATTCAACTGCGACAAACCCGGGATTACCGGGATGCCGCACAGGATGGTATCCTGCTACAACTTCATGATACCTATAGGGAAGCCAATATTACGAAATCAAGAAGGGAGAGCAAGAGAGAAGCCCTTAGAATTGCTAACGAATGGCTGCGTACCGAACAGATCGATTTTGATATCGGATTTGGAGATATTAAAAACCTCGTGGACGCCGTTAAAAAGAAGATGGAACTTGAGCTGGATGTCACACAACTGACTTTCGATCTGAATCTCAAAATGGCACAGTTGCATCGTTCAGCCGGCCTTCCGCTGGAAGAACTATTCCCGCAGACATCAGATGAGTGATTACCACAGTAAATTAAATATATTCCGATACAATCAGACCATTCATGAATTTTATAAGCCTGATATTTTCTGCAACCGTTATTTTTTCAACGCTGTCTATCGGTTCTGACGTTAAGAAGGAAATCCGCTCAATACTCGAACAACGTGACCAGCAGATCAAGGAGTTGGTGGGACCGGAAGACACCGAACTTACGGAAGCCCAGCGCGAAAAGCTGCGCCGGATTATCAATGACATGATGGACTTCCGTGAAATAGCCAGTTTTGCACTTGCCGATAAGTATGACGAACTGAGCCGGGATGAACAGGAAGAGTTTATCGATCTGTTTGCCAGGATTATTCGTGATCAGTCGCTCCAACAACTTGATATTTATCGGGCGGAAGTGATCTATGAGGATATCGATGTAAGCAACGGGAGCGCCATAGTTACAACGACCGCTGTCCTGGAGGACACCAGAATTCCCGTAAGCTACCGGATGCAAAAGAGAGCCGGGGAGTGGGTCTTCACAGATATGTCTGTTGACGATGCCTGGACCGCAGAGTCCTACCGCCGATCATTTCAGAATATCATTCGAAGAAGGGGGTACGATGCTCTCATAGAAAATCTGAGAAAGAGAGCCGAACAAACCTGATGGCTTATTTTGACATACGGGTGGCCGGATCACTGTATGTATCGATGCAGGTCAGGCAATCATTGCGCTGCAGATACCGCACGCAGGTGGTACTGTTTATCGAAGCAGCAGGAGGGTCTTGTCGCAGCAGGATGGTTTAATCGCAGCAGGAGGGTCTGATCGCAGCAGCGGGAAAGTCGAAATACAGTAGCCGGAGAGCTGAATCGGTAGAAATACCAATGTGTCAGGATATCGATGTAATCAATCCAAATTCCTTCGACTCACGCAGATACCTGGTGAAACTCTCCCTGGCCTGCAGTGACAAACGAAACCGGGGGTGGGATACCATATTGCGGCCGCGAAGCTTTACCCAGGCCAGCCGGGCAAGATCCCCGGCGCTGTTCCGGTACCCTGAAATAAACTTCTTGTACGCTCGTGATCGCCGTTCTCCTGACAAGGTGCGCACAATCAGCCAGGATAAATCCGATTCCATCAACGCGATCTCACCTTTATCCCATTGTGACAAAAATAAATGGTCATTCCGAGTTTTCTTTACGGGATACCGTATACTATCACGATTCCGATACATCATGCTGCCTGAATAGCCGCCTGACGGAAGATCGACATACGGATGGTGGACAAAATCAGGATGATCCAGATGGAGCAGGGTGCCCAGAATGCGGCTTCCCTGATATCCGTCTAACAACAGGCCGGCCTGCCGATTTATACGATCCGGATGATGCCAGTCGGACGGTTCCCAGTGTATCACAAATTCACCTTTCGCATGTTCCAGAGCCTTGTTCCAGACTGCTCCCGGGGATGTGATCTTGTCTTCAGTATATCGTATATACTGCAACTCTTTGTCAGGCAAATCATCCAGTAAAGGTGTGATAGTTTCCCTGTCATAATCAATTATGACTAGCTCTTTGTTTGGCCATAGCTGTTGCTGAAAACACAAAACAGCTCTGGCCGCACTGGCCGGATTGTTTCCGGATGGCATCAAACAGCTTGTCAAAGGCGAATCGTGTGACATGAATAGGCTTGTTGGAGTTGAATACTAACTTGTTAACGCTAAAATGAACAATACCGTTTGATCTCTGGATTCGCCAGACCAATGTCCGCTCATTCTGTTTGGCACAGGTTTTAAAATTTTATGTAATCGTCTGATAAACAGACTCTGATTTTTTTGGAGTAAAAGATTTTTTTTGGAAATAAAAAAAGTTTCATACCGGAAGCGGTTACAAAAAATCAAACAGTTAATTGACTGATTCAGGGATAAACCTTAATCTGTAACGTTTTTAATTACTACCGAAACAAGTGTACTGTTTAGCAGCATGCAATTTAGCAGAATCCGCTAATAAGCAGATTATTATCAGTTTATAGAGGGGTATCCCAAAACATCGAAAGTTATGAGACTTAAAACCTTTTCGTTTTTTTTATTTTTATTTGTGACATGTGAACCGTCCCAAGCCCAGCAGGCCATCACAGGAGTCGTTTTTCACGATCTCAATGAAAACGGTCGGTATGATTCCAACGAACCCGGCATACCGGACGTCATGATTTCCAATGGTAGAGATATTGTGGTTACGGATAGGGATGGGCGCTACGAAATTCCCGCCGGTGATGAAGCGATTATTTCCGTTATCAAACCACGTGAATGGACCACTTCCGTGGATGAAAACGGCATACCACACTTTTATTATATTCACGCTGAGTATGGAGCAGGGGGTGTAGAATTCCCAGGACTGGAACCCACCGGCGCTTTGCCTGAATCGGTGAATTTCGCCCTCTATCCACAGGAAGAGTCGGATGCCTTCCGGGTGTTGGTCTTTGGGGATACTCAGCCGCGTGATCTTAAGGAACTTAGCTATATCGCTCATGACAGCGTTCAAGAGCTTATAGGCGTTGATGCGGCATTCGGCACCACATTAGGAGATCTGGTTTTTGATGATTTGGATATATTTGAGCCGCTGAAAGAGGTCATAGGACAAATTGGAATTCCCTGGCGACACGTTATTGGAAACCACGATATTGACTTTTCGGCAGATAAAAATCGCGATGCCCGCGGCGCATATTATCGTACGTTTGGGCCCTCCTATTATGCCTTCTCATGGGGCGGGGCTCATTTTGTGGCAGTCGACAATATCCGCTGGATTGTGGAAGGAGATGAGCGCTACTACCGGACGGGGCTTGGGGAAGATCAGTTTGATTTCATTGCCAGTTTTTTAGAGCGTATTCCTGATGATGAACTTGTCGTATATCTGATACACATACCTTGGGTTGACTCTACACCGTGGGCTGATGAGACGGAACGCGAATCGCTTTTCGAACTGATGGCAGCACATCCCCACAGCGTAAGCCTGGCTGCCCATACGCATCGTCATTTTCATCGATTTATTGATGTAGAGGACAAGTGGCCGGGCGAAGAGCCTCACCACATGGTCAGCATGGGAACCGTATGCGGAGCCTGGTGGACAGGAGCACCCGACGAATACGGAATCCCGCACACAATGATGCGCGATGGTACACCTGCCGGGTACGCCTTTATGGACGTAGACGGAAACGACTGGAAGCTTCAGTATAAGGCTGCCCGTCGCCCGGCCGACTTTCAGATGCACATTCACGCACCGGATGAGTTTACTTCTTCCAATACTGCCACAATTGAGGTATTCGCCAATGTGTTCAACGCACTGCCTGACGCTGAGGTTGAAATGCGTATTGGAAAGTCAGGCCACTGGATTGCTATGACCCGGACTGTACAGCAGGATCCAATGTATCTGGAAATGCGAGAACGCGAGCATGCACTGGACAACCAATCCTGGCGGCTTCCCGGAGGGGCAAATGACTCCTACCACTTGTGGCGAACGACTTTGTCGGCAGACCTGGATCCTGGTACCTATACCATCTATGTTCGTTCCCGGGATGATTGGGACCTCTATGAGGGACGTCGGATTATCAGAGTGACCGAATAAATATCGTTCCTTAATCCATCATTTCAGAAGTCTATGTCTGCTGTATATCTTCTTTCGCTGACCTTTGTCAGTATCGTCGCTCTCCTTTTATTGATCATCGTTTTCAGAATTCAGGCGTTCATCGCACTGCTTCTGGTAAGTCTGGGAGTAGCTTTGGCCGGTGGCATACCGCTTCCCGAGATCATCGATACCATTCAGGAAGGAATGGCAGGCACACTGGGTTATATCGCCATTGTCATTGGTATAGGTACCATGATCGGAGAAATATTACAGGTGTCGGGGGGAGCACGGCAAATTGCACAAACTATCGTAAAAAGCTTCGGGGAAAGCAAGGCTCCCTGGGCACTCTCATTGATCGGACTAATCGTAGCCATTCCGGTTTTTTTCGAAGTGGCTTTGATTTTGTTTATTCCACTGGTATATAATCTGACTCGCCGGACTGACAAATCTCTTCTGCATTACGGAATTCCACTGGTAGCCGGTATGGCTGTCGCACACGCATTCATACCGCCGACTCCCGGTCCTGTAGCCGTATCGGCGCTTATCGGAGCAGATCTGGGATGGGTGATATTTTTCGGTTTCATTGCCGGCATTCCGGCCGTAATCGCAGGTGGAATCTATTTCGGAAAATTTATAGGTACCCGTATTTTCACTGAAGTGCCGGAACATATGATGGCCAAAATTATTGATATCGAACAGGATGAGTCGAAAAGAGACCCCGGTTTCGGTGTGGCTGTTACAATCATCGCCATACCGATTGTTCTCATCCTGATGAATACCGCTTCCAATGTTCTGTTGCCGGAAGAGCACATGGCAAGTGTCTGGATGTCATTTATCGGCCATCCGTTTACTGCACTTATGATCGCCGCCCTGTTGGCTTTCTATTTTTTGGGTACGCGGCTTGGCTTTTCTCGTGAAGAAATTCAGATTGTGGCTACCAAATCCATGCAGCCGGTGGGAATGATTATCCTGCTGACCGGTGCTGGTGGAGTTTTCGGCAATGTATTGGTTACTACCGGTGTCGGAGATGTCATTGTCGATATCATGGACAATTCCAATTTACCAGTGGTGCTTTTTGCCTTTATTGTGGCAACGACTATCCGGGTATCACAAGGTTCAGCAACAGTGGCTATGGTCACCACAGCCGGACTCATGGCACCCGTCATTGAATTGGGTAACTTCTCTGACCCGCTTATTGGAGCGGTTGCCATCTCTATCGCATCGGGAGCCACCGTCCTTTCTCATGTCAACGATACCGGATTCTGGCTAGTCAAAGAATTTATGGGATTGACAGAAAAACAGACGCTTTTGTCATGGACGATCATGGAGACGATCATTGGTGTGACCGGACTATTGGTTGTACTGGTCATTAGTTGGTTCTTGTGAACTTGGATAGCTTTTATTTCCATTTCTTTTTTAAATTTTGCAAATGAAACCGATCACTCAGAATCCAACCTGTCCATTATTTCCCGGTGCCGGCAAATAAAACAGCGCCTGAAGACCGCTTCCGCAGCTTCTCCCGACCAGAGTCCGGTTGCTACTTTCGGCCAGCTGTGGATTAATTTCATGTCATACGACCTCGGACGCCCAGGTGTGAACGTAGCAATAATATCCGAGTGACCCAATGCTGATAAAACTGCCACCCGATGTTTGCCACGCCGGATGATGAACCGGTAGTCACTGTACGAACAGATCATATAACCATCAATAGGTGTCGCAAAATCGGTCCGGTTACCATTTTTTTTTGCCAAACTATTATACAATCGGGTGAGACGCTGCCACTCCGCTTCTATACCATTTTCAGTTTCCGGTCCAAAATAAATTCGAGGCTGTGTATTCTCACCAATAATATCTACTTCTGTGGGAAATGCACGCCATGACCATGGGAAAGCGGTGTCTTCAAAGGTGTCGTTTTGGATAAAATCGGGGATGACTTGTATAAGCTCCTTATCAGACTCACGGATCACGGGATCGAAATCATTGAAAGGGTACTCTGGAATGCCGAAGAAAAAATCACCGAGGGTCTTTGGTTGAAAGTTCTTGAAAAAACGGAAAAACATCTCCCGAGCTTCCTCTTTGCGCCCGGACCGGTACCAGCGAAGAGGTGTAGCATATGGATGCCATTTGGCCGAATCGTACGAGAACAGATTGGCAGAGATGCATTTCTCGACCGGCACCTTGAAGAAGGGGATACCGTGATCACTTCTGACTTCATCAAAGTAAACCGACTTGGCCTGGTACTGTGACTTTTTGCGGGTCCATCCCATTTCGTGATACCGGGCTTGTTCCGGACCCAGGTTTAAAAAGGTCACAGGCTTCCAGTTTGGAAGATTTTCTATTCTGATAAACAGCCTCTTGAGGCGATCGAGAATTGTCGGCTTTTCCATGGGATCCAATTGCTTGTCAGTTGTAGGTGTGTAAGGGATATCAAATCATAATAATCATAATAACGCTAATTTCAGGCGATAAATTGACATCGCGTAACTGATAGACCCTAATCATTATGAAAATTATTGATTTTATTACATCCCTCTAAACCGATTTGCTGTCATTGGTCCGTTGCCGGAGGAAATGTTTTCAATGTACGATGAAAAAATTATAATTAATCGGAGTATCTTTATTCAGCTTGCCTGTGCCGACATATTCGATCACCTCACCGCCAAGAAAACTCCTGACCAGCCTACGGCGGAACCCGCCCACCTCTTCAAGAAACGAGATATGCTGAAAATGTTCGGTGTGTTGCAATATCCGCTGTTCGCCAGACCGGTATCTTATCCCGACCCGCTCAGGAACCGTCCGGCCGTCAATACTGCCGGAACTTTCGACCGTCACGTCTTCGGGTTTGTTTAAACGGATTGTGCCGTCATTACTCTGCAACCCAATTCCAACAACCCCTGTAAGAGCCCTTCTTTTTGGTATCAGGAAATAACCGATATCATAACCGCTGTTGGTATGGGAGATGAATCGGAAACCTTTGTCGACCAACTTGGAGGACAAATCCGTCTGAAAGGTATGGTCCATGTAGGCCGTTCCGTTCACTTGCAGTGTATCATTATTTATGGCAACGGTCCCTCGCACCCCGGCTTTCGGTATATGGACGAAAATTCCCATGTTATGCCCATCCAAACGGAATATTCCGTCTCCCCACGTATATCCGGGCTCAATATCAAACAGTTCCAGCTCAACCAGATAGGAGACATTGTCTTTGGTAGCTTGGAAGGTGATGTGGTGGGAATCCGGCAGACGCCCCTGTATATGGATATTACGACCTGAATGTAATCGAATTTTATGGGAGGACTCATCGATTACCAGTCGTTCAAGAGGAAACTCCCGCAACACGTGATAGTTGTTGCCCTTGAAATTGGAAACGAAGAGTTTCCCACCGCTCACGGCGCTTTTGAAGTTGCCGAAATTGGCAAGGGAGAAAGTGATATGAAGGTGGAGATCGTTCTCCAGAAATAGATGATAGTTCCAGAATTCGTTGTAATAACTGCCTTCCATGGTATGAGGGAGCATATCCTGCCAGCCGGTTTTTCGCAACTCACCATCCGGGAATCCCGTAGAAGGATTGTATTCGGCGGTCGTACTCGTTCCCTTTTCTGCATGAACTGATGTAGTAATGACGGCAGACAGAAACAGATGAACCAGCAGTTGAGGAAAATGATTTTGACTAAAACATCGGGTGATTCGTTGTGTAATTGAGTTAAACGACATGAATAGCATCGGTTTTGAATGCGAAAAGAAAAAATTGAAATAATGAATCATCCATGGAAATTAACATGAAAATTGTAACGGTTCGATGCGAGTTTTATGCGTTTTTAGATGTTGCTGAAATCCGTGACCATGTTACCAGGACATTTGATAATAAATGAAACTATGTATTATATGCATCCGGCCAAAGATTCTACTTTTTGTAAATTTTGGTACGATAAGCACAGAATAATGTATTTTATTTCATGAGAAAATTACTCCTCCTGCTCAGGCCTCTGGTTCAAGTCAATTACCGATACCCCTATGCCGTCCTCATTATAGCACTTCTTATTGCCATTGCATCTGGATATTACGCTACAAAACTGGTTATCGATACTGACCTGGCCAGTTTACTGCCCGACCATTACGAAAGTGTTCAGGCACTGGAGCAATTGCGGGAATCGATTGGAGGGGAAACCGTTCTTGAAGTTGTGATCATCTCGCCTGATTTCGAGGCTAACAAAGCCTTTGCCGAAGCTTTTATTCCAAGAGCTATGGAGCTTTATGACCCGCGGCGCGACGACTATTTTGTCAATCGGTATGAGTATCAAAGGAACGTTGAGGTGCTCAAGGACTATGCCATCTATCTGTCGACCGAACAGGAAATGGATGAGATTATCGACTTTCTGGAGGAAGAACGAGAAAATGCGAGACTGAAAGCGAATCCTTTTTTTGTCGATTTTGAAGATGATTTCGACGATGACGAGGAACTGGAAGACGATCGGCTCCAGCGGTTCGATGATAGGTACAATGTGTTGATACCAACGGAGTACCCCGTAAGTTCCGATAGTACACGGCTGGTACTGAGCTTCTTTCCGATCGGCTCACAGAGTGACATTACTTATATTGCAGATTTGTTCAACGCTTTTGAAGAGCTTATTGCCGAGATGAATCCCGCCGCATTTCACCCCGAGATGATTGCAAAGTCGGGTGGAAGGCTTGAACGCCATTTGATGGAACTTGAATCCATTTTACGGGACGTGGTCACCAGTTTCGGATCCGGTTTCACCGCTGTTATCTTGCTGGTCGGTTTCTATTTCATGATCAAGAAGATTATCAATTACCGTCGCGGGCATCATAGAAATAAAACGCAACCGATGTGGGCTCATATCATAAGATTTCCGGTTCCGATTCTAATTATCGGTATTCCACTGCTTATCAGCCTCAGTTTCACCTTCGGCATTACCTATTTTGTGTTCGGAACACTGAACACGATGACGTCAGTGCTGTTTGTGATCCTGTTCGGTCTCGGTATCGATTACGGTATCCATTTTTACGCCCGATATCTTGAGAAAAGGTCGACCGGGGAAAATGTCCGAAACGCTATCTTTAACACCTACGACAGCACAGGGTCGGCTATTATGACGAGTGCCTCAACAACGGCAGTTGCACTATTTGTTCTGGTGTTGGCCGATTTTCGCGGATTCTCGGAATTTGGGTTCATATCAGGACTCGGTATTGTACTCGCCTACCTTTCCATGTTATTCATTCTTCCGGCCATCATTGTTTTGTTTGAACGGTTTCAGTTTATTCTGATCAACAAAAACGAGACCAACAGCAAATCCGGAAAGGTGAAATCACGCCCGTTTCCTTATGCCCGCACAATTTTTGTTACTGGAACACTGATAGTTGCAGTTGTCCTTTTTCAATCCGGCAAACTCTATTTTGAATACAATTTCGGCAATTTGGAACCGGAATTTCCGAAATTTGAAGAGTTCCGGGATATGAAAGGTGATGTCGACCAACCGACCGGCCGGCGCAATCCTGCCTATATTCTGGCAGATACCGACGAAGAGGTGATGGATATTCTCACTACGATTCGTGAAATTAAACGGAATACTCCCGAGTCCACCATCCTCGATGTGGAGGCGCTGCAGGAGCGGTTTCCGGTCAATCAGGTGGAAGAAGAGCAAAAACTGGCGAAAATTGCCGAAATACGGTCCCTGCTTGAGGACCCGTTCCTCCGCGATGCCGAAGGGGAGCATATGGATATCCTGCGACGCGCATCTCGTGTCACCGAACCATTGCAGATCGAAGACGTACCTGAATTTCTGAAGAATCGCTTCCTTACCCGCGACGGGGAAATCGGACGTTTTGTGATGATTTACCCGGCTGTCGGCCTTTCCGACGGCCGCAACTCCATCGCTTTCAAAAACGAGATTGGCACCATAGAAACCGCCGAAGGTCAGACCTACCATGCCGCCAGCACTTCCATCGTCGCCGCAGAGATGCTTGAATTAATGCGAAAAGAGAGCCCTTATATGATTGTTGCCACGTTTGTTATGATTTTTATTCTTGTGAATATCGGATTCCGGTCATTGAGGTGGTCTATCATATCCATGCTGCCGCTGCTGATTGGTTTTAGCTGGACTTTTGGAGCAATGATACTTCTCGGTCTGTCGTTTAACATGTATAACCTGGTGGTGTTGCCTGCCATCCTGGGGATCGGTACCGACAATGGGGTACACTTGGCGAACCGATACCGGGAGGAGGGACGGAAAAGCATGTCGGCAGTTCTGAGAAGTACCGGCCAACATATCTCCATCGGTTCGTTCACAACTATGCTCGGTTTCGCCGGACTGCTTCTGACTACCCATCCCGGATTGATTTCCATCGGTGTTTTGGCGGTGGTCGGAATCGGGCTGACTCTCTTTTCTGCGCTGACTTATCTGCCGGCGCTTGTACAGTTGCTTGAAAACAAAAAATGGATCAGATTTTGATCCAGGTGCCATGCTGACAGATACCACCGCCATCGTACTGAAAACGATCGCTTTCAAAGAAAGCAGTCTTATTGTGACATTGCTCAGTGAGAAACACGGCAAGACAGCGGTCATGGCCCGTGGTGCCCGGCGCAACAAGAATAAATTCGGGGGAATGCTGCAACCGGGAGCCCTTCTGGATGTCTCCTACTATTATAAACCAACCCGGGAAGTTCAAAATTTGAATCATATCAACCAGAAAAAACCAACCTGGAGGATACACCAGATAATTGAGAAAATGGCGGTTGGACTCGCAACATTGGAATTGTGTGAACAATTATGCCACGAACACGAGCCCATGCCCGACGTTTTCAAATTCCTTGCCGGATTTCTGACCTGGCTTCACGAAACCGAAAATCATACCGGGAATATTTTTCCCTATGTTCAGTACCAACTGGCCCAGTTGACCGGAATTGGCACTGCATGGAAACTTCCGGAACCGGCAGCAGGGAATGACATAAGGCATGAAGAATCTAAAGGATACATTAATATCGAAAGCGGCTGCATTTCTGACAAGCCCGATGACGGGCTCTCTTTTTCGCTGACGAAATGTCAACTGCAATATTTGCGTTGTATAAAAAGTGGAAGGAAGTCTAAATTGCTGACTGATTCCTATCCCGCACAGGATATGAAAAACCTGATTCACCATTTTGATGCCTATTTTCAGTATCATATGGAAGGAATGAAGGCAAGAAAGTCGGACGCCATATTTGAACAAATTCTCTAAATCCCTATGCCTTTACATCAAAAACTGCTGACGGTCTTGCTTCTTATCCTTACAGGTATGTTGCTTGGGGTGCTTGTCATGAACCTCCGTGTAACAGAACGGGTGGAAGTCCGGTACACCGATGTTATTCGAAGCTCACAGCCCATAGAGCCGATTGCGGGTGAGGAGCGCTATTCGCCATCCTATCTGTTCAATGATATTGCCAGTGAAGTAGTACCAGGAGTTGTTTACATTGAATCGAACATTTCAGTCGACCGCAACGTGCCGAATGACGAAAACAATCAGTTCGAAAACAGGTTCTGGGATCGGTTTATGCCACAACGCCGGGCACAAAGCATCGGATCCGGTGTATTGATAAGTTCCGACGGCTATATTCTGACCAACCACCACGTTATCGAAGGTGCCGAAGACCGGGTAATGGTCATGACACACGACAAAAAAGAGTTTAAGGCTCAAATTGTCGGCAGTGATCCATCGACCGACCTTGCCGTAATTAAAATTGATACCGAAGACGCCAGGCCACTTGTGATTGGTAATTCGGACCATGTCAGCATCGGAGATTGGGTCATGGCAGTTGGAAACCCGTTCCGGTTGCGCTCCACCGTCACTGCGGGTATCGTAAGTGCCAAAGGAAGGGATGTAGAAATAATAAGCGACCGGATGAGGATTGAAAGTTTTATCCAGACCGATGCCGCCATCAATCGGGGCAACAGCGGCGGAGCTCTTGTCAATACCCGTGGAGAACTCATCGGTATCAACACAGCGATCGCCTCCGAAAGCGGGTACTATCAGGGTTACGGTTTTGCGGTTCCGATCAATCTTGCAATGAAGATCGGACAGGACATGATTGAGTTCGGAGGTGTTCAGAGAGCATATCTCGGTGTCGAAATCACCTCCGTTGATCAGAAAAGGGCCCGAAGCGTTGGTCTCGATCGTATTTCCGGTGTCGAAATCAGAAATCTTCTTGCCAAGGGAAGTGCAGAACGTGGGGGGATGAAGGAAGGGGATGTAGTGCTGGAGGTCAATGGACATCCTGTCGAAGAGGCAAATCAGCTACAGGAACGCATCGCACTGATGCGGCCGGGTGAGGAGGTACACATGAAAATCTGGCGCGAAAAGCAGATGAAAGAACTGCGATTTGATGTTATGGGAATTGACAATGAAGATATCCGGCAGTGGGCTTCGTCCGCTCTGCCACAAAGAGACGAGATGGAGTTTGATCCGGATCCTGAGTCAGGTGTCAGGCAGCGTAGCTTTGAACCCGGTTTCACAGTAGCTGAACTGCCTGTCCCGGAAGATCTCTCCCGCAACGAAATTGTGGTCGTTCGGGTTCTTGAAGGGAGTGCGGCCGAACAGGCCGGCATCAGGGAAGAGGATGTAGTCTCCGGTATCGGTGGACAATCTGTTAGCGATCTTTCCCGGTTTACCGAAATCTGGTATGAAATTTCAGGAGTCGGAGATTCAGCGGAACTGGAGCTGAAACGCTACGGAGAAACCCGTATCATTTTACTCGATTTGGATTGATGCGATCGACTCCGATGATGCAATTGTCCCCGATGATGCAACTCATCCCGGTTATGCGGCGCATCCGTGTTGCAGGATGAGGCACCAGGCCAGGCATAAGCCGGCAAAAAAGGTATCCGGTTTGATGCGGAATACCTTTTTTGCATCACAGCAAACTTTGTAAATGCCGAGTCAGGCTTCCATGTTTTCAATAATTTTGTCGCCGAACTCCGAGCATTTTAAAAGGGTGGCGCCCTCCATCAACCGTTCGAAATCATAGGTAACCTGTTTACTGCTGATTGACGCTTCCAGCCCTTCCTCGATCAAACGGGCGGCTTCAGGCCATCCCAGATGATCCAGCATCATAACGGCGGAAAGTATGAGTGAACCTGGATTCACTTTATCCTGTCCCGCATATTTGGGGGCGGTTCCATGTGTTGCTTCGAACAGGGCAAATCCGCTTTGATAGTTGATGTTGGCGCCGGGAGCGATACCGATACCACCAACACATGCTGCAAGTGCATCCGATATGTAGTCCCCGTTAAGATTTAGCGTAGCAATGACGTCATACTCCGCCGGCCTGGTCAGGATTTGCTGCAGAAACGCATCTGCGATCACATCTTTGATCACGATACCGTTAGGAAGTTTGCACCATGGCCCACCGTCGATTTCTTTGGCCCCGTATTTCTCTTTGGCCAGCTCGTATCCCCAATTCTTAAAGCTGCCCTCGGTAAATTTCATAATGTTGCCCTTGTGGACCAGTGTCACACTCTTGCGTCCGTGTTCGATTGCATAGTCGATAGCGGATCCAACAAGTCGTTTCGTACCCTCTTCGGAGACCGGCTTGATGCCTATTGAAGCCGTTTCAGGAAAACGGATGTTGGTCTCTTTCATCTCTTCTATCAGGAATTTCTTAACCTTATCGGCCTCCGGAGTCCCATTTTGATACTCGATTCCCGCGTAAATATCCTCGGTATTTTCACGGAAAATGACCATATCAGTCAACTCAGGCTGTTTGACGGGACTCGGTGTTCCCTTAAAATACCGAACCGGGCGGACACAGGCATAGAGATCCAGCATTTGGCGAAGTGCGACGTTGAGGCTCCGGATGCCACCGCCGATTGGAGTGGTGAGAGGGCCTTTGATGGCGACATGGTAGGTTTTAATCGCCTCAAGTGTGTCATCGGGCAACCAGGTGTTGTCACCATAGTGTTCAACCGACTTTTCACCGGCATATATCTCCATCCAGGAGATTTTTTTCTTGCCGTTGTAAGCTTTTTCAACGGCACTGTCGACCACTTTCTTCATTACCGGACTGATGTCAACACCGATGCCATCTCCCTCGATATAAGGTATGACTGGGTGATCCGGCACGATTAGTGAACCATCACTTTTCTTTTCAATGATTTTGCCGCTGGATGGGGGATGAATTTTGTCAAATTTCATAAGTTGCTTGCGATTTTTAGATTATTTTAAAAAGTTACTATTTGCATAAATTATATTTATCGCCATAAGATAAAAAACTATGCGAAAAGTGCTAACCGGTGATTTTTATAATTCCGGATAAAATTGTACCCATGGAATGTTCCTGTTACAGTTCATAATCGCTATATTACATTTCGGTACATCGGCCGGGATCGGAAGCCCGAAGATGGAATAATCCGACCTTCTTCGGCGTTTAATTAGTCGTAAGTCCGGTTAACCTTTCAAATCGATTATCCCTGAAAGACCATGCTTTCACCTTTAATGGGCAGAAGACCACAACATAAACGCTTTAATTACCAGTATCGCTATTACAAGCCAAATCCACTTCGTCCCGAGCGTATCAAATTTCGAAGGTTGACACGCCGGGGAACAAGCGGATCCATACTGCTGTACGCCTTGTTGCTGTTCCTGATCCTCTGGATTATAACATAAATTGAATCGACTCCGTCCAGCATTGCACATTCATATCATTCATTATCAGTAGTCGAACCATATTTTGTCAGAACCAGAGAACAAAACCTCCATAATCAAGGTATTACCACCGGAAGTATCAAATAAAATTGCCGCAGGGGAAGTGGTGCAGCGGCCGGCATCGGTTGTCAAAGAGCTACTTGACAATGCCATCGATGCTGGAGCAGATCATATTTTATTGATTTTACAAGATGCGGGCCGGACCTTGATCCAGCTCCGTGACAATGGATGCGGTATGTCTGAAGCCGATATCCGTATGTGTTTTCAACGCCACGCCACATCCAAGCTGAAGGATGTCACAGACCTGCAAGATATCCGGACACTCGGTTTTCGCGGGGAAGCCATGGCCTCAATCGCATCCATCTCCCAGGTTACTGTCACTTCCAAAAGAATTGAAGATGATAACGGATTTGAATATGAAATCAGAGGAGGTGAAGAGAAACGCCTCGAACCGGCCGCAACTGATGATGGCACTACGGTGACGGTCCGCAACCTTTTCTACAACGTACCCGCTCGCAGAGCTTTTTTAAAAACCGACGCCACAGAATTCCGCCATATTTTACTGGCTATACATCAGGCTGCACTGGCCCATCCCGATATCGCCTTTGATTTTGATGCCGATGGGGAAGCCATCTACCGGCTGCGTGCTCAGGACCGCGAAAGCCGGATCGCCGAACTGTTCGGGAAATCGTATCGTGCAAGTCTTATACCAGTAGGCGAATCCACCAGTCTGGTGCGGATATTCGGACTGCTGTCTGATCCCAAACTTGCAAAAAGAACGCGTGGAGAGCAGTTTCTGTTTGTCAACAACCGACCCTTTCTACATCGCCATCTCAGCTACATTATCCAGGAAATCTACAAAGACTGGACTCAGCCCGGCCAGTATCCGTTTTATGCTCTGTTTTTTGAAGTGGACCCGGAGATGGTGGATGTCAATGTTCATCCGTCCAAACAGGAGATCAAGTTCGAAGACGAGCGAACGATTTCCACGTTCACACGATCAGTGGTGAAAAAAGCACTGAATGACCATATGCGTGTCCCGATGTGGAATCCCGGGGACAACACACCAAGAAGGGATACCCGTGGTTTTGAGAGTGGCTTTTCCAGTGAGTTTGCTTCCGGTACCCCAGCGGGTGGATTCACAACCCGCCAACATGACAGGGAATCCGGGGAATCTTTTTCCCGGTATATGCAGCGAAAAGGAGGGAACCCCGAAGGGAGCATGGAAAAACTCTACGGTACGGATCCGAGTCATCATCTACCGAAACAGGGTGACGACAAGCGAACAGGCAGCCCGCCTCTGTTTCAGGGTTCGCCGCAATCCGATATAACAGGCAAAAGTCCGGTTGCATATGAAGCAGAAAGTGGGTTCTGGCAAATACATCGTCAATTTATCATTTCACAGACCCGTAACGGCATGTTCATCATGGATCAGCACGCCGCTCACAAACGAATCATCTATGAGAAAATTCTGGGCGAAGCAGAGAGTGGGCTTCCCAGTACACAGCAACTTTTGTTTCCAATTACCATCGATATATCAGCAACCGATTTTAGTATGCTTAAAGAGCTGCATCCTGTTATCACCCGGATGGGTTTTAATGTTCAGCTGCTGAGCGGTAATTCAGCTATGATCCTTGGTGTTCCGTCTGATATCCGGCTCGATAATGAGCAGCATGTCCTGGAATCTATTATGGAACAGTACAAACGGATGGCAAAATCGATTTCATTGAGTGAAAAGGAGCGTGTTGCTCTGGCAATTGCCAACAGAGCAGCCATTCCAAAAGGGAAAAAACTCAGCTTCGAAGAAATGGAAGCCCTTGTAGATCAGTTGTTTGCGTGTGAACAGCCGTTTCAGGATCCGCTCGGAAATCTTACGGTCCGGTCTTTGTCGGTTGATGAGTTACAGGCTATGTTCCGATAAAATGGTTCAGGTAATATTAAAATTTTTTAATATTACTTGATTTCTATACATTCCTTAGTGTTATTATTATTCAGCATTGCACCATTTAAGACATGAATTGCCCATGACGGCAACCCGACACACAGGGGCATGATTATAATCGTCATGGACATTTCGCTTGCGCGTTTCACTGAGCATGTGTGAATTACCTTTGATTTTTAAAATCATATAGTATACCAATGCCGGTAATAATCATGCATCGCTTTGTAAATATATTATCTCGCAATTGGTATATCGCTGACGCGATTTATTAGTATCTGACATTATGTAGCGCCAAGCTAAATCCGTGAAAGCCACCAGACAGGAAAGGAGGAGGCCTGTTTATGGAGCTGTATTTTAGAAACTAACCATTGACCGGATCAATGAATCCTTTGTCAACGATAGAAACACAGATAGCGGAAAGAGCAAGGACTCACAAGAAACGACCTCCTCTGCCCGGAATTGACTGATTATAAACAGATGAAAATATGAAGAAGGCTATCATCATTGAAGATAATTTTATTATTGGCCTGTACATAAGGAGACAACTTGAAAAATCCAATGTTCGAGTTGTAGCCACAATAGACAGAGGAGAAGATTTGGCAGCAATGGTCAGAGAACATCATCCGGATGTTCTTCTTATTGATGTTAACCTCGGTGGACCCATGGATGGAATTGATGCGGCGTCCGAACTGCCAGGAGATTTGAAACCTGCTCTCATATTCATCACTGGTACATCGGATAAGAATATATGTGAAAGAATCCTGAAACTAAACCCGTTGGGATTGCTCAGCAAGCCGATTGACATGGAAACATTCCGGAATATCCTGAGTAAAATTGAGAAATAACAAGCCGTTTTCGGGTTCGGGCAGATTCTCAGTTTTACTGCGATGTATAATCTGCAATTTTGAAATCACTGCAGTGCAAACCTATGCAGCAGTGTCGGCACCAGCGATCGCTGTTCTTCGTTCATGGACAACCCGGCGGCCGACAACCGGGATACTACGTATTCCAGAGCGGCTTTGTGCTCGTCAATATCCCGGATTCGCTGAATAGTCTGGAGTGCATCGAAGGCAGCTTTCTCCGCTTCTTCGAACCGTCCTTCATTGTTAAGGGCATCGACCAGATCAGCCAGTGCGTGGGCCCTCCAATAATAGTTTCGAATATCGTAGGAGAGGGAAGTAGCACGGTTAATATCCCGCTGCTCCAGGTAGATGGAATTAAGTTGGGTCAGATAATAGTGGTGGCGGTTAGTCATACCTGCCAGAGAACGGGCCAGGTCGTGATAACCGTTGTCAATTGAATGGGCTAGAAGGGTTTGGGCCGTATTCTCAAAGGAGTCATGGCCCATTTGGAAATACGCGACCAAATCAAGTGCACGATCAGGCCGGCCAATGTATGACCACCGGGTGAAAATATCGGTCATTGTCTGATTCATGTTTCCTCCGTCGGAAATTTGACGAGCATGACTTTCCGCTTCATCGAGGGCTTCAGCAGCCTTAGACCGTTCGTTCCGAAGTATGTATATGTCGGCTAATCGGACGCATGTCTGAGACCGGAGCAAAGCTGATTCCATAGCATCAATTCGGGGTCGGCTTTGTTCGAGTAAAGAGTCCGCCCGGTCAAAATCATCATACTCGGATAATATAAAGGCTATTTCAATGTGCGCCTTAACTTTATCGGAGACACCGACGGGTATTTCGTCCAGCAAAGCCAATGCTCCCGATACCATGCCGTTTCGAGCCAGTTGAACTGAAACGGTTGCTTGGGTCGCATGCCGGAAATACTCGTGGTCAAAGGAATGGATGATTTCGAGGGCTTCATCAGTATTACGCCTTCGGGCCAATTCGGTAGCCAGATCGCGTAAGGCGAAATCGGCATACCCATCGTCCAGTTCACTTATCAGTTTTATGAGCTCCCGGCTGGTATCAAACGCTCCGTTTAATGAATAAACGTATGCCAGGCCTATCAAAGCTTCGATATGATCCAGTTTGTTCTGCTCGCCGGGAGGAGAGATCCTGATCTCTGCCAAAGCGAGAGCCTGCTCATGCTGATCTGTGTCAAAAAGTTCCCGGGTAGTCAGACGGAGCAGTTCAATGTATTGGGCTGAACGGATGTATTCGGCATTACTGGTGATGTAGGCGACAACATCTTTATCCATGTGCCTCACTAACCCACCGGAAATCATTTTAGCCAGCGCCTGGTACAAAAGTGTCCTGCCCTGAATAAGAGCAGTTGTTTCCATTGCCTTTTCCCACTCTCTCGCTTCGGTGAATCCTACCACCAATCGATAATAGACAGGATCGGATATTTCGATACTCCAGTGACGGTCAGCCTGTTCCCTGACATCCTGCATGATTATCTGAAAAAGTTCGCCGTTTTCGTTCTGAAGTGCCCATCGCGCAAGACGGATCAACTTTTTCGCCCGGACGACATCGTCGTCTTCCCGGGATGTGAGATAGCGAGCCAGTTTGTCAAAATCTTCCAGTGCCAATGCCCTTTCCTCAAAACGGGGTACCCGGGCACGCAATTCACTGATCGTCAATTCGCCAATCCGGGTCTGCTGCTGTGTCACGTTTACAGCAACCTGCGTATCAGCATAGTCCTGTATGATTTTTTCAATATTGTCGAGTGCTTTGCGATATTTCCGGGAAGCGGCAACCAGATTCTCATCCTCCAGTTCGATAGCCTGTTCAATGAGCTGATATGCCTCGACAAACAGTCGGTTCGCATCACGATCGGGATCGCCCCGACCGCATTGCTGCAATAGTACCGATAAAACAACAATAAACAGCAGAGTGCGCA
>SLQC01000088.1 GCA_007131625.1 Balneolales bacterium
GGATCACCTGCTGGTCGCCCGTTCAATCTTCGGATCAACCCACCAGATCCTCACCGAACTGCTTCCCCGATGGAATATCGAACACACTTACGTAGACATTTCCGCACCGGAGACATGGGAACAAGCCATTCGTCCGGAAACCCGCATGTTTTTCCTGGAGACACCTTCCAATCCCGGACTCGATCTGATCGATCTGGATTTTGCCGGGAAATTGTCGCGTCAACATGAAATTATCCTGAATGTCGACAACTGCTTTGCCACGCCCTATTTGCAGCAGCCGGGCCGGTATGGTGCTGACCTGATCATTCATTCAGCAACCAAGTTCATTGACGGGCAGGGTCGCACTCTCGGCGGGGTGGTCGTGGGCAGAGAAGAGCTGATCGAGGAGTTGTTTTTTTTTGCACGGCATGCCGGACCGGCGATGTCGCCTTTCAACGCCTGGGTGCTGTCGAAAAGCCTGGAAACACTGTCGGTTCGGATGGACCGCCACTGTGACAATGCCCTGCAGCTGGCGGAATTTCTGGAGGGCCACCCGGCCGTCGAATGGGTCAAATACCCGTTTCTACCGTCACATCCACAATACGAATTGGCCAAACGCCAGATGTCGCAGGGCGGCGGTGTACTGGTCTTTAATTTTTCAGACGGATATAACGCAGCACAGTCTTTTATCGACCAGCTGAAGATGCTTTCGATCACCACCAATCTGGGAGATACCCGCTCAATTGTAACCCATCCTGCCTCAACGACACACTCCAAACTAACCGAAGAAGAGCGTCTTGCGGTGGGAATTACTCCGGGACTGGTTCGGATTTCGGTGGGCCTCGAGCACATCGATGACATCATCTCCGATGTAAACCAGGCGCTAGATTCTTACTGAGTACAAGTAACAAAGCAGCGGGCAATGCATGGGATTAAACAGTTAATTACCTTCCATGCTGCTTAATGCTGAAGTCTGATGACCACTGAATTATACCAGTGAATTATACCAGCATCACTAAACTCTCCATCACATGAAATTCGGATAAATATTTATGATACGATCTCTATGGTTATGGGTATCTGTTAGTTACTGTAGCGCATTCATAGGCTGCCAATCAAATACGACCGATCTGAAAGCGGATCGACTGGAACGACCCAATATTCTGATTGCTATTAGTGACGATCAGTCCTACCCGCACGCCGGTGCTTATGGTGACAACATGGTTCACACACCGGCATTCGACAGAATAGCTGAAGACGGGATCCTGTTCCATAATGCCTTTGCTGCGGCACCCAGCTGCTCCCCTTCTCGTTCCTCGCTACTAACAGGAAGATACCTTTGGCAAAATGAAGAAGCAGGCATGCTTCAGGCCCTTTTCCCGAAAAAATTTGTCACTTTTCCGGATGTCCTGGAAAATGACGGGTATCATATCGGGTATACCGGCAAAGGGGCGGCACCATTCAATATCGATGCAAGCGGCAGAGACAGGAACCCGGCAGGGCCGGCGTACAATGAAATCCGGTATGTTGAAAGTGACGACGATCGTTGGGCCAGTGCGATAAATCCCAACAATTATGCCGCCAACTTTGAAGCGTTTCTGTCAGATCGAAGTGATGGACAGCCTTTCTACTTCTTTTTTGGTGCCTCGGAACCGCACCGGTCGTATGAAAAGGGATCAGGGCTGAGGAGCGGGAAGCGACTGGAGGATGTGAACGTTCCGGGATTTTATCCGGACCGAGAGGAGATTCGAAGCGATATGCTGGACTATGCTCTTGAAGTTGATTGGTTTGACCACCATTTGATGGAAATGATCCTGAAACTGGAAGAGATCGGCGAACTTGATAATACACTCATTTTTGTTACATCCGACCAGGGTATGCCGTTTCCGAGGGCGAAGACCAATCTCTATGACTACGGCCTGCGCGTACCCTTGGCCATATCATGGCCTGACCGCATCACAACGGGCAGGGAGGTGTTTGATTTGATCAGCCTGGCTGATATCGCACCCACATTGATTGAGATTACGGATGTTGACCCGGACCCCATGTTGCCCATGTCGGCAACGAGTTTCACGAACATCCTGTTTTCCGATCAATCGGGATTCATTGATCCTTCGCGGGAAATGGTTTTTGCCGGCCTGGAGATGCATTCATCGGCTCGCTGGGCCCATCTTGGCTATCCCAAACGGTCGATTCGCACCTATGACTTTCTGTATATCCACAATTTCACACCCGAACGCTGGCCGGCCGGCGCTCCCCAGACACTCAGCAGGGATAATCCGAATGAGCTGTATTATATGCACGGGCTGGATGAAAACGGCAAGTTTACCGGCGAGGCCTATTTTGATATCGACGCTTCACCCACGAAATCCTTTCTGATCGAAAATATGGACGATCCTGATGTTCGCAAGTACTTTGAGCTTGCCGTGGCCAAGCGTCCGGGAGAAGAACTTTACGACGTGAACGCAGATCCCTATAATATTGTGAATCTTGCGGATGATCCGGCCTATGCCGGACAGCTGGAAGAGTTGAGAGAAAATCTGTTTGATTTTCTGCGTGAAACTGAGGATCCCAGAGTCGTTGGTCCGGTGTATGACGTATTTGAAAATTATCAGCGATTTAACATTCTCAGGCCGTTTCCCAAACCAGATTGGGTCAATACAGGTGAATAACTTAACTTTTCAACAGTAACAATTTTTGTGGTATCAAAAAACTGTGACATTATTTACATCACTAAGTGACGTAAAATCATGCAAATCCAGAACGTAACCGGGAGCAGTAAGATCCAGAGCATGATCCGGATACGCATCAAAGCCGTACATCGCCTGCAGCAGTGCCTTGATATATCCGTAAGCAAACGCAAAACCCTGATTTCCGCTGTCCGGTTGCTCGTGGGCCGGAACATGATCGGGCATCACCATCCCGGCATAACCGATATCTTTGAGCGCCTGCAGCACTCCCACAAAATCCATATCCCCGTTATCGGGATAAACTTCCTGAAAATTGTTCCATCCGCCTTTAATATTACGGTAATGAACATTGAAGATCTGATTGCGTTCTCCCATCCACCGGATAATCGGGTAGATCTCTTCTCGCGGATTCTTGAGCCCCTGGGCTGTGGAACCGATACAGAAATTAAACCCGTGAGAGGGGCTGTTGTAAAGCTGTCCGAAACGCTTGATCCCCTCGAAAACATCCGGGCTGTTCCAGCGTGTAATGCCACGGTAACCTGCAGGAACAGGGGGATCGGCAATATGACAGCCCATTTTAACTTTGAATTCTTCAGCTACAGGAAGAACACGGTCGAGCCAATAGGTGATGCGTTCAAACATCTCGTCGGAATCCACTTCACCGGCTTCGTGAGGCTCCTCGTGCATCCCATGAGCTACCGCTTCTTCATAATTCCATGTACTGTAGGAGGCATAGCCGCGATTTGGATCCACTGTGCGTTCTGTACGCAATATCGGCAGGATAACTGCATTGTAAAGCAAGAGATGGACACCGGACTTTGCGGCAACTTCTATCATCTGCTGCATCATTTCAATTTCGCTGTCACGTTCCGGGCTTTTCCCCAACATGATATTCCTCCACAAACTATAGTGGTTGCCACCTCCCGACAAATGATAGGCGTCAATGCTGATGCCATACTTGTCAGCAGTTTCGACTATTTGCAATGAATTATCAAGATCCCACCCCACACCTTCAATTCTTTCCGGCTGACCGGGGTCAAAATGGTAAACACCATGGCGGGCTTTGAATTCCAGATTATCAATGTCTGCACCCCCTGATTGACAGCCGAGCACCATGCGTGGTCTCTCTTCGCGTTCATATCCAGGTGCAGCCTCTTCCCTTTCACAACCGGCGACTGTAACTCCAAACGCACCGGCAGTAGCGCCTATTGAACCTGCAGTAA
>SLQC01000376.1 GCA_007131625.1 Balneolales bacterium
CCAAGGAACTGTTCTCGGCCAGCCAGGCCGCCGTTTTGTGTTCGCCGGCCCCAAAAAGAGCCCGCCCGGCGATGCTGATCAGTGCCAGTTGTTTTTTGACTTGTCGAATAAACATACCCGAATACACAAAAAGTACATCAATAATGCAAGCTCCGTACATCACTACTTCAATAAAACTCTTATTACTCGATCGAAATATCAATCAGTTATGAACATAGATAGGGCAATATTTCCGGAAAATTTGTAGATTTTTGTAGGCGAGAGCCAAGTTGGGTTAACTACTGAAGCCTGCAAGCTTTTCATTCCTGAAAAGAGTGAAAACTATTTTTCTCCGAGAGAGATGACATCTCCATTTTGAGTAGATAGGATCAACCTGCTCTGTGTCGCAATCAGTCCATCAAAAACCGGCATTGATTCCATCAGGAACTCTCCTATTAAGCGTCCGTCATTTACAGACACCACTTGAATCAAACCACCCATACGGCCTTCCAGTGCAGCCAAAGGGTCTTCATCCGGAACAAGATCGGGTGTTCCTGCAAAAAAGAGTTTATCACCTGCAAGCACCATCGCTTCAATCCGGACATCAACCCATGAAGTCCATCTGGCCGGTTGTGAGCGCGTAAATCCAGGACCTTTGTCCACCCCCGCATTCTGGTAGATGGACCATCTGGTTTCTTCCGGCAGTTCCGGTTCCCATTCTATCGGCCGGGGCTCTCCTTCACCGCGGTAAAACAGAGGTTCATTATGGTTATCGTCGGCAAACAGCAGATAACCGCTGCCGGGGAATAACATGGGACTGTGACGATTACGGGTACTATAGTGTTTTACCGTATACGTATTCCTGTCATCAAAAACCAGCATCTGACCGCTTTTTGGTGCCTGTTGGGCATAATGAAAACCGGGCCATATGTGGGAATACATCCACCAGGTACGGTTGAAAAAGGAATCGTCCATAAAACTGCCGGTTGCAACAAGTCTCATACCAGGCATTATCCTGTATTCGAGTATATCACCCCTTTGCGTGCCCACCATCGTAATACGTTCAGGATCCACTACCTGCAGGGTCCGGTCAAGCATGGTACGTCCCATATAAATATAGTTGCCATCTGTGGTCAACAGATCCGATCGGTAGCCATCCTTGTGAAAGGCATAGCTCGGCTCGTTTATATCAGGAAATGGCCCTTCCAGCTTATTCCTGTATGCCGGTTCACCGCTGTCCGGATCGAGTGCATATAAATAGATCCCGCCATCCATGAATCCGGATCGCCCGGCGGCAGCATACAGCAATCCGTCATGTATCAGCACACCGTAAACGGGCCATGCCGATTCCAGACGATCATATGAGATAATCTGCCGCTCTTGCGGGGCAACCAGATAACGCCATGCAAGAACACCGTCATTTGCCCTGAACGAGTATACAAATCCGTCACGCGAACCAATAAAAACATTACCGTTATGCACAGTGGGAGGAAAGTCAATGGATCCGGACACTGTCTGACTCCATATCCGTTCGCCGCTTTCAAGGTCGAGAGCATGCACGGTGGCGGTCTCTTTTTGCACAACAAAAACGTTACCTCCTGCAACAACCGGTTGCGTCAATTGCCCCCCGATTTTGACGCTCCAGAGGTTGTTCAAATCAGCCGGTACGCGGGTATCGACAGAACCGCTTCGTCTGGCATTCTGACGATAGGCAGGCCAGTCATCAGCCCTGACGATGTCTTCAGCCCTGACGATCTCTTCTTCCGGATTATTTAAATAGGCCGGACCTTTTTCAAGTCGAGATGAAGGATTATCGGTATCGTCCGCAGACCGGGCGGATAGCCGGGAACTTAGGGCGAAAAATCCATCCATTCTCACAGCCGGATAACAAAAACATTGATGTGGAGGAATATAAAATAATCCGTTTGCCGGCAGCATTCCGGTTATACATGCCCCCCTGAACCAGTTATTACGTTGATGGTTGTCTTCATGCAAATCCAGAAACTCGCTGCCACGTTCACCTGTTATCATGAAATTTACGGTTGCCCGGTCGGTATAACAGCGCCTGTGATGACCTGACTCCAGTACTTTTTGCAGGTCCATCTTTTTAAATATCTCACCGGTATTGATGTTCCTCGCATCAAAATTCGGACGACCACTCCAGACGACATCTTCAACCACAAACACATCGGGATATCGTCCCCTGGACTCTGCACCCGGTCCATCCCATAGTTTTTTGCCTGTTTTGCTTGAAAACCCCATCGTAACGGCCCCGGACATTACCAGAACAGCATCTTTATGTGCTATAACAGCCGTTGGCCTGATTTCTGTCTCGCTGCTCCAGAGTGTATGCCCCGTTCCAAGGTCAATCGATACAATTTCCCTTCGATTGTGAAAATACACCTGTTCTCCCGATGCACTCAAACTTCTGTTAATAATGATATCATCCGATTCTTTTTGCCAGAGAACTTTGCCGTCACGGGGCCGGACAGCCATGATCACAGGTGCCGGCTGATCTTTATGAACCAGCAGCAAACCGTCAAGATAAATGAATTCAATCACACCTCCGGTTTCCTCATAGGTCATCAGAATTTCACCTGTTTTGCCGTCAACGGCACTAACAGGAGCACCAAAACCCAGTGTAACATAAAGGGTGTCGCCGCCGGCTACCATAATTCGATCAACATCCGGGGGACGTGTTCGTAAACCATGCCAGGCAATGGGATCATTTTCGCGTCCATTGCTCCACGCTTGCCAGCCCCAGTCGGACATAGGGCGTTTCCACAATGTAACCCCGTTAAATGCATCGCGACAAACCAATGACCATTTGGCCGGGAACCGGGCATCGGTAATACCTGTCGGACCTTCATCAAGTATATAGTATAAACGACCATTTGCTGTGAGTATACTGGAAATACCGGTTTCGATCTCGTGACTGCGCATAAATCTTGGCCCCGCTTCCCATTGAATATGATTTGGCGGTCCAACTATTTTATCTTTTGATGCTCCGGTATTGCCTGCATCATACCGGTAATGGGGCCATTCATCCATCTCATCAGACCATGGTTTGATTACTTTTTCCCATCCGGTGCTTTGTTTTATATAAGCCACGCCATTCGGGACGAGAACACGTAATATCTCGGCCATACCCTCTTCGGAATCGGCAGTGTCCCAGAACAGAATATTTACCAGATTGTCGGTATAAGGCAGTAAATCTCCATTCCACTTCCTGAAAGTAAGTTTATTATCAAGATCAAGAGATCGTGCATGCTGCCTGGCCTGTTCAATTTCATTACCGTCTCTATTCAGTCCCTGTATAATAAAATTGTCTTTTTCGGCCAGATCCGCACTTCGTTCACCTGTTCCGCAGCCCACATGAACAATCAGCCCGCCATTAACATTACTTTCACTCAACAAGCGATCGATGGTCACATCCTCTCTTATTGTCACAGATTCATAATTACCGGCAACTTCCACTATCAGACCATCTTGCTCCGAAAATGTTTTGCCGGAAAGACTGCCTGTTACAACAAGTAGAAAAAAACCGGTAAAAAGAGTGTGCCGCATATAATAATACAACATCATCGGTCCCCTCCAATCAGTTTTGAGAAAATAATATCACCTAAATTGAGCGATTTTTCGGAAAAAAATAAGAAGATAGCTTGTGCATCTTCCTGATAATGCGTAATTTACAAGATATATAATCAAACAACAAAACATCACCATTCAGGGGCACAAGTCTATCTTCCATGGCTAACAAAATAACAAAAATCAGCATAACAAACGACAAAATCTCCGGACGCGGGGGCCTGTCTTTATTTCTTCGTTACGTTGAGCAGATCGGCTTGTACAGGCTCATATCGGGTTCTATCATTTCACGGCTTTCAAAA
>SLQC01000119.1 GCA_007131625.1 Balneolales bacterium
AATCCGGAGGGGGCCACCGAACCCTCTCCGGGTTTGTATACCACAGGCATTGTGGCAGATGAATCCCGGTATGTATATGTAATTGCCATTTTGAGGAATTCGCAGAACAGACTTCATTGAATTTTTTGAAAAACAGATCAGACGTTTCGGAATACGTAAATAAGCTCTCGCCCGATTTCCACTGCCGTTTTCAGATACCCCTTCTCTTCTTGTGAGGTTCCGTCGTTTTTTTTGGGATCTTCATAGGTTAGAGGAAACCTTGATTTGGCTCCCGGTACGACAGGACAGTTCTTCTCAGCTTCGGAACAGGTTATAATCGCAGTGAATGCCTTGCCGGAGGGAATCGCATCCTCAAACTGTTTGGAGTAACAGATCAGTGGCGGAATTCCGGTTCCTATGACCACCTCATAATGTGGGTTGGTAGGGTTCTGATGATCTCTTTGGAGCAAGAACCGGAACCCGAGTGTCCGCATAGCCTGAACGGCATTGGGATGAAAATACGTTATTTCGGTTCCACCGGAATAGGCTTCGAATCGGGGTACCTGATACTGAGTGGCCGCTGTATAAGCCCAGATTTGGGCCATCTGACTTCGACGGGAATTGTGGGTGCAGATGAAGTTCAGCCGGACAGGCTCCCCGGATTTAAGTTCCTGGTTTATGTAGCTGGCCAGTTTATCCAAAACCGTTATTCGCGAGTCGGGAATACGGTCATCTTCTTTGGCAAGTATGTCGATCAGTTGGTCAAGAACAGGATCGGGAAAGGCCATCAGTATTTGATACAGGTGGATAAATTCGAAATTGGACGATCATCACATGGTGATCACTACATCTATGCTTTAAAATACAATAATCATCCGAAATCATCTAAAAAAATGAAGATAGTAAAAATGACGGTTTGTGTGTCTTTAAGTAATGAGTGGTAAAATTGCGTCAAATTGGAAGTTTCAACAATAAATGGGCACAGGTATAAGTTTTAAATTGCGAAGCACTTAATTGCGAAACATAACATTAATACAGATTACGTATCAGGAGTAAAAGCATGCAGAGTTATTATTCCAAATTTGCGGCCGCCATTACGGTCGTGTTGGTATTTTTGATCATCCGTTATCCCATGGGTGGTCTGCAGACAGATGTTACCCCATATGATTTTCAACAAAGCGGGAATCAATCACCAACAGAACTGAAAGAAGAAACCTCTGATCTGTTGACCCGATTCAACAACGCATTGGTCAATCTCTCGGATGTTTCAAAACCGACGGTCGTGATGGTCTCCACAGAACGCACCGTTCGAACACGGTCGGGTGGAGGCTTGTTTGACTTTTTTGGTAACGATCCGTTCTTTCGTGACCACCCGTTTTTCCGGGATAGAGGAGGCCAGGAACGCGAATATCAACAACATGGCCTGGGATCGGGTGTGATCGTTTCAGACGATGGATATATTCTCACCAATCATCACGTGATTGCGCAGGCGGATACCATCAAAATAACCCTGATCAATCAGGAACAGATTCCGGGTACCGTTGTGGGTTCCGATCCCAACACCGATATTGCAGTGTTGAAAGTGGACGCTCAGAATCTGCCATACATGAGATTCGGTGACAGTGATGAACTGCAGGTTGGCGAGATGGTGATGGCGATTGGGAGTCCGCTCGGTGCCGCACTCGCACACACGGTAACCCAGGGTATAGTGAGTGCCAAAGGACGTGAATCACTCAGAATCCTGGGTGAAGGTGCATATGAAAACTTCATCCAGACCGATGCGGCGATCAACCGGGGCAACTCGGGAGGACCCCTGATCAACATGCGAGGTGAGTTGATTGGGATCAATACAGCCATTGCATCACAATCCGGAGGATTCCAGGGTATCGGATTTGCCATACCCAGTAATATGGCTCGCCATGTAATGGAGTCTATCATTGAAAAAGGACGGGTGGTGCGTGGATACGTCGGGATTTACTTTCAGCCGGTTGATGAGAATCTGGCAAGGGCACTGGATTTACCTGATGCACGTGGTCTCTTAGTGAGTGATGTGATAGAACAATCCCCGGCTGAAATTGCCGGAATTCAAAGTGAAGATGTAATCCTTAAGTTCAATGGACGGGCTATTGAATCCGAAGAGGATTTCCGGAGAAGAGTTGCGCAAAAAGCGCCGGGAACGGTAATCACGTTTACGATATTCCGAAATGGTGTAGAAATGGAAGTTAATGTGACTCTTGACGAGCGCCCAACTGATGATATTGCTTCGGTAGATCAGGAAACCATTCGTGATGTCATTGGTTTCTCCGTTAGGGAATTGACCCGGGAAATTGCACAACAATTGCGACTGCGCCCCAATATTGAAGGAGTGGTGGTCGAGGACGTGGATCGTAACAGTGCTGCCGCGCAAAATGGTCTCAGGCAAGGAGACGTGATTGAATCTGTGAATCGTATGCCGGTATCATCCGTTTCGGAATTTAATGAAGCGATCTCGTCAGTTGATTCCGGGGGAATGTTGTATTTGCAGATTGTACGTAGAAATCAACGTTTCTTTATTGCTTTTGAACCGAGAATATCGTAAAAAAAATATATGTTTACGGTAGTCGGGTAAGCCGGACGGCTAGAGATCGCATTTGTCGCTGATTCGGCTGTATGGAAACGCTTCTGTTACATCACTTTTTAGTTAAAAAGTGCTTATAAAAAAGCTTCTGTCGGAAGATCGGTAGAAGCTTTTTTGTTAGTGTGCGACCGGCAGGAAGATAAGGGTATCTTATACCAGATACTTTTATCTTCCTGCTCAAGGGTGCGCATGAAAAATGGGTCGTTTTGTCACCGTATTATCCGATATTGCATTATGAACTACAAAGACTATTACAAAATACTGGGTGTATCCAAAGGAGCTTCCAAAGCAGAGATTAAAAAAGCCTATCGGAAACTCGCCAGAAAATACCATCCGGATGTGAATCCGGACAATGACACCGCTGCAAAAAGATTCAAGGAAATAAGCGAAGCTTACGAAGTGCTGGGAAATGACGAAAACCGAAAGATGTACGATCAGCTCGGGTCCGAATGGAAACAGTACAAACGGAGTGGTGGCAGACAAGACAGTGATTTTAACTGGCAGCAATGGGCTCAAAATCAGGGAGGGCGGCAAAGTGAGGGCTTCCGCACCCGTACGGCTGAAGATTACTTCGGAGGGGGCGAATTTTCCGACTTCTTCGAACAGATTTTCGGTGGTAACATGAAAAGGGAGTTCCACCGGCAGCAACAGTCGGATCCGGATAATCGATTCGGTGGCCATCCATTTGGCCGGGGAGCCCGTGCGTCAACCCGGAAAGGCAGAGATCTGAACGCGGAACTGGAAATCACACTGGAAGAAGCCTGGAAAGGGACGGAAAAATCGGTGCGTGTCAATAACAATCAGATCAAAATCAAAATCCCTAAAGGCATTCATAGCGGTCGAAGGCTGAAGTTGAAAGGACGCGGCCTGCCGGGAGAAATCGGTGGGGAAGCGGGCGATCTCTATATAAGAATTGTCATCAAACCCCATGAAATTTTTACGCGGGACGAGGACGATCTCTATACCACCGTGGAAGTCGGACTCTATCAGGCACTCCTTGGAGGCGTCATAAGAGTGCCGACAATGACAGGAAGTGTCAAAATCAAGGTTCCGCCCGAGTCACAGCCGGGGAAAGTGATGCGTATAGCCGGGCACGGAATGCCGGTTTTTCAATCCGATGATGAGAAAGGAGACCTCTACGCTACCTTACTGATTCGACTACCGGAGAAACTCACAGATAAAGAAAAGAAATTGTTAAAGGAGCTGTCTGACCTGCGAGGGGAAATAACGGCGCTTCACTGACTTGCCTATCCCATT
>SLQC01000343.1 GCA_007131625.1 Balneolales bacterium
CGGAGATGGCATTAGTGCCCTGTTTACGCGCTCTCCGGGAGAAATTAATCATCTCTTACCCGAAAAGATGAATCCCGCTCAATTGGACATGGGATTCACATAAAAAATGGGGTAACTTCAATTGTTTCTTGCCGTTGCATAGTTGACAAAGAATTATTATGATTGCATGATCTTCTATAAAACGGTCCCATTAACAATTGGGGCTAAAACAGCAGCCACTTTTCATTAAATAAATGATAATGAGCAATTCATACAGTATAAAAAATGTAACAGCAAAGTCCTTGCTGCCAATATTGATGGTATTGATATCATTACTGATAGGTTTTTCGGCTCTTGCACAAGACAAAAAGGTGCTGTTCATTGCCGGAGCACCATCTCATGGATTCGGTAATCATGAACATCTTGGTGGTTCAAAAATTCTTGCTCAAACTCTTAATGAAGCAGCTGTAGGTGTAAATGCAATGGTGGTTAACGGCTGGCCGGAAGATGAGAGTGTTTTTGATGATGTCGATGCCATAGTGATATTCTCTAATGGCGGACCCAATCATCACCCGCTTATGGGGCGACTGGATAGATTCAGGGATGTCATGGATCGTGGGGTCGGTCTGGTTAATCTGCATTACGCTGTTGAGATTCCTAAAGGGGAAGCCGGTGATGCCTTGCTTGAATGGGTGGGTGGCTATTTTGAAACGTATTGGTCTGTAAACCCTTTCTGGACAGCTCGTTTTGAGGAAATTCCGGAACATCCTATTACAAATGGAGTTAGCCCCTTTGAGGCACATGATGAATGGTACTATAACATGAGATTTCCGGATAACATGGAGAACGTTACCCCAATTCTGACCGACCTGCCTCCACCAAAATCACTTGTTCGTGATGACGGACCACATCATAATAATCCCCATGTTCGTGAAGCTGTACTGAAGCGTGGAGAACCGCAACACGTAGCCTGGGCATATGAACGACCCGGCGGAGGACGCGGTTTTGGTTTTACCGGTGCTCATTATCACTGGAATTGGGGGATAGATGAATTTCGCCGTGTGGTGACCAACGCAATTGTATGGACTGCAGGTGCTGAAGTTCCTGTAAACGGTGTGCCTGTGAAGCCGGTCAACGTTATTGAACTGATGGAAGTAACCGATGACCAGGCTCCAAATCGATTTCAATACCGGCTTATCCAATATATGCTGGATAGAACGAACAATCGAACAACCGGACTGGATTGATTTGCCGGCCGGGTAAAAGTCTGTTGGATGATTGTGACAAACTGTGGAAACCTGCTTGAGAGGTCATATTTGGGTACAATGAAATCAGGGCTCCATCTGTTTATAATGTTTTGATTTTATGATTTAGATAGCTACAAGGAGTATCCCTGACAAAATAATAATGCACCTGTGTGTCACAAACAGCGTTTGTGGGTGCTTATATCATCAGATGGAGCATTCAAAAATATAGTCGTGCGTCTGTGTGTTATAAAGTTTCGCTATGGATGTTCCTTTAAACGAAAAAATAAGCACATGAATTCTCGAAAATGTTTGTTTTCTGCACTACTTGGATTACTTATCGGAGCCTGTTCTTTCAACGATGATAATTCGGCCGAACTTGTTGTGTTAAACGGAAACATTTTGACCGTTGACGACGAATATTCTAAAGCAGAAGCCGTTGCCATTCGCGATGGAGTATTTATTGCCATTGGTGGAAATGATGAAATAAAGGAATATGCCGGTGAGGAAACCATTGTCATTGATGCCGCTGGCAAAACCGTGGTTCCCGGTCTTATTGAATCACATACTCATGCAACAAGTGTAGTAAGTCGTGAACTTGCAGCAGGCCGTCCTTTTGAACAATTGACCTCCATCGGAGAGATTCAGGACTGGTTGCGCACTCAGGTTGATCAAACAACTGGGGGAGAATGGATACGATTGCCTCGTGTCGATGTAACCCGCATACAGGAAGGTCGTATCCCCACCTCTGAAGAACTTGATGAAGCTGCTCCGGATCATCCCGCGGTTTTTGTCTGGCAATATGCCGATCGACAAATTCAGGTTCTGAACTCAGCTGCCATGGAAGTTGCCGGTATCACTCGTGATACACAGGCTCCCGAAGGTGGGAGAATTCATTTCAATCCGGATGGGGAACCTACAGGCCGGCTGGAGGATAGTGCTGAATTGACCTCAGGGTTCCTAAAGCAACGTGACTTCACAGAATCAGAATTTCTTGATGGGCTGGAACAGTTGCTTCGACAATATAACGAAGTCGGCATCACAAGTATCTTTGAGCGCAGCAGTGACGAAGATGGATTCTATTCCTATCAAAAATTGAAGGATGAAGGTCGCTTGCCTGTACGTTCAACGGTCACCATGCGCCTGCGAGGTCTGGATGGAACCAGGGAAAATGCGGAAGAGGCGATAAATGAGTTCCCTGTACATTATGCCGATGGAGACGATTGGGTGCGCGTTGGGCCTCTGAAATTTCGTATGGATGGAGGTGTTTTGTATGGTACAGCTTATATGCGCGAGCCATACGGAGAAAGCGCATTTGAGCTTTATGGCATCGATGACCCGGCATATCGCGGTTCCGTCTCTCATTCAACGGATGAAGTTGAAAATATCATTTTTGCAGGTCATAGTCTCGGTTGGCAGATGTCAGCTCATGTAACCGGTGATGCCGGTGTAGATATTGTGCTGGATGCCATAGAAGCTGTAAATAGCCGATTAGATGGAGCTGATAGAGACCATCGGTTTACTCTTATACATGCTTACTTTGCCAATCCCGAGACGGCACAGAGAATTGAAAGGATGGGCGTTGGAGTTGATACCCAACCAGCCTGGTTTTATATGGATGGTGATGCACTGCTGAATGCACTCGGAGAAGATCGTCTTTCTCAATTTATCGGGCTTAATACGTGGCAACAAGCCGATGTAAAGGTTACGATCAATTCAGATCATATGCAAGGTTATGATCCGAATACATCGCTCAATCCCTATAACCCATTCCTCACTATGTACACGGCCATAACACGCAGTACCATAAATAATGAGGTAATTGCACCTGAACAGCGGGTTTCCAGAGAAGATGCTCTGAGAATGATGACACGTAATGCCGCCTGGTTCAGTTTCGATGAAGAAAAGAAAGGGTCCATTGAAGTTGGAAAATTCGGCGACCTGGCAATTCTGACAGATGACCTGTTGAATTGTGAGGAAGAAAATATAAAAGATATTCGTTCCCTGCTCACTGTTGTAGGAGGAAAAATCGTTTATGAATCCGAATTTTTTTAAACAGATGAAAAAAAAATTGTTTCTCAACTCTGCAATTTCAGCAGTAAATGTATCTTTGATCTCTTTACTTCTGTTTAATTCCGGAATCATATATTCTGAAGGAGGGCAGGAACTTCCGGCACATCCACCTGAAGGTGAGTTCGAAGGGTTTTTACTTGTGAATGAAGAAGAGGAAATAATTGATGTCGGACTCAGCGTAACGGTTCATGAAAATAACACGTATCATGCTACACTTTATTACGGAGGGTTACCTGAAAATACTGATTCCGAAAGTTATAATAATAAAATTGAACTTCAGGGAATGTACAGGGATTTTACTTTGAGGTTTACAGGAAACTCCTACCGTATACAATTCATTCATGGACGCTATACAGCACTTGATGAAAACAACAACTACAGAGGTCATCTGGAAAGGGTTGTAAGTGTAAATTCGGCCCCAGGTCAGAACTTCTGAATGCTGTGTTCAAATAATAAGTGCAACAGCACGGTGTTTTAAGGATTGTTGAATAGGTGAAAGATAATCAAATTTTCGAATGGGTCTATTGTTGATGTGGC
>SLQC01000263.1 GCA_007131625.1 Balneolales bacterium
CCTTGACCACGATGCGGGCAACCTCCAGCGGGTGCAGGTAGTACGGTTCTCCGGATGCCCGTACAATGCCCTTGTGTGATACGTATGCCAGCTTGAATGCCTTGGAAATCAGATCGGCATCGTATGACTCCAAATGCTCTTGGCATTCGTTCAGCAAGTTGTTCAACTCGACCTGCTGCGCAGGGTCGAGCTGGACAGAATCAAGATCTTGGGTGATATCCGGATTTTGGGTCGGCATGCTGATACTTCACAAATCTAGGGTAAACTGATATTGCTTAAACAGTTAAAATGTGAGAATTTCGTTCCCCGCTACATTAAAACCATTATATGAACTAACGTTTTTTGGTGCTAAGAGCGTATCTGCACCGATTTCACACGTTGCATATATCTTTTCAGCATACCAATTATTTATTAAAAAAGCATAAAGGGTTCCGTTATTTATTCGGACGACTGGTTGGAAGAAATGGTAACGTGGTGATCAGGGAAAAAAATAATCGGGAATGCCAGCGTTTGCCGATCGTTGTGGATAATAATCTGCAATTTATTTTTTAATACTGAGGATTTCGTGTGTCGTCGGTGTGGAAGCCTTTTTTATGAATCTGACCGTCTATCTGGCTGACTTAATCGCTTCGATGCAATTTCGATACAAAAATGTGACAAGAGATCAGAAAAAACTTTATCATACGCATTGTCATGGTCACATGATAAACAGATACAATGCACGGTCTTCATACATCTGAAAAGAAGTTGCTTGTCATGATTATTCATAAACTCGTTCAATTATCAGTATTATGTATTTTACTTTCCGCTAACCTTGGTTGGATCAAACCCTTGCCTGAACTTTTTTTGATAGGTGATAGCATTTCGATTCAATATGGTCCATACTTGGAAAATTATCTTGATGGAATCATTGAGTATGAGCGTAAACAGGACGATGGGGAAGCAGAAGCGAATCTTGATGTGCCAACCGGTGCCAACGGAGGTGATTCAAGTATGGTGTTGGCCTATCTGAGGTCAAAATTGCAGGATCCGAATTTCAACCCGGATTTTCTGATGCTTAATTGCGGATTGCATGATATAAAGAGAGATCCTGCAACTAATCAAATTCAGATAGATAAAGACGCATACCTTCAAAATCTTGAACAGATAGTCGAATTACTCCATGTTAATGACATTCAGATTTTATGGATCAGAACGACACCCGTTGTTGACAGTATTCACAATCATCCCGGGATGTCTTTTTACCGATATTCATCTGATTTAAAGGAATACAACCGAATTGCAGATGAGGTATTCAAGAAGCACAATGTACCAATCATCGATCTTCATGGTTTTACCGTGCATTTGGGCGAAGAATCATATATTGATCACGTGCATTTCAGCGAATCGGCTCGTAATCTTCAGGCATCATTTCTCGCCGGCTACCTGACATCTTATATCCAAGGCAACTTTCAAAGGTAGTCCTGGACTCTGAATCGAGTAGTAGTTATCCCATTATTCATCGCTGAGATTGAACATGCTTCGTAAAAAAAAGAGCAATCCCGTCATAAGCCGGATCGGTTTGGCGTGCCGGCCGGTTTGAGAATAAAGTGGAGCAAACCGTGATCCCAATTTTTCAGGGTCGACTAAATACAGCTTTTTGACAGTCATATGCACAGTGGGTAGATTGAGGTTGAGGTTGAGGTTGAGATTTGATTCCGGGGTTTCATGAAACAAAAAAAAACAATACCTTGGAATTCCTGTATCCATGTATAACTTCATGTGTTATACCTGGAGAGAACACCGGCCGGAATCACAATGTGATGAACATTTTGTGCCTTACGGTTTTAGCAGATAGACTGTAGAAATAAACTTAATGATGACTGAAAACAACCAGGTGGCTAAAAAGTCACTCGTAGAAATGGTTCGTGGACTGCCCCACGAGATTCGCGAAGAACTGGACCAGTACGAACAGCAGATCCGGGATTTCCGGATGCGGAAAATCGGCGATGTGAAGATGCAGAAAATCCGGTTGCAGCTTGGGACGTATGCCCAGCGGCAACCCGGCGTTCAAATGCAGCGGATAAAAATCCCGTATGGTGATCTAAATCCGGGTAAATTGCGCCGCCTGGCCGATGTATCTGAAACATATGCCGACGGGTTCATGCACCTGACTACGCGGCAGGATGTCCAATTGTATTTCATCCAGCTTGATCGTGTGCCCGATATGATGCGTGAGCTGGCCGATGCCGGCATCACCACCCGTGAGGCATGCGGCAACACCATCCGGAATGTCACCGCCAGTCCGTTTTCCGGAGATTCACCACTGGATGTGTTTGATGTCACGCCTTACGCCGATGCTTTTACCCATTTTATGCTGCGAAATCCCATCTGCCAGAATATGGGACGCAAGTTCAAGGTAGCATTCGAAAGCAACGAGGTGAAGGACGACGCCGGTGTCCGTATCCACGATCTCGGTTTCCGGGCTCGCATCCGTAAGGTCAACGGCGAAGAGAAACGCGGGTTCCAGGTCTATGTAGGAGGCGGACTTGGTTCCACACCCATGCTCGGCCGGCTTTGGACCGAGTTCCTCCCGGAAGAGGAAATGATCCCGTTTTCGGCTGCCGTCATTCGCATTTTCGACCGGTACGGCGAGCGGAAAAGCCGAATGAAAGCCCGGATGAAATTTCTGGTTGACAAACTGGGCATGGATGAATTCCGAAAACGTGTGGAAGCCGAACGGGCTGCACTGAAAGTGGATCCATCCTGGAACGATTATCTGAAGAATGTGAACCGCAGAGAGTCGCCGCCCGATAACCGGCATGAAATCCCCGTCGCACCGGCAGGGATCGAAGAAGATCACTCTTACCGGGAGTGGAAAAACACATCGGTCGTGCCGCAGAGCACAACCGGGTACTCCATGGTGCATGTGCGGCTTCGCAATGGCGATATCAGCTCGGATCTCACCCGTAAACTGGCCGGTATTACCGAAATATTTGCCGCCGGTCATATCCGGATTACCATCCATCAGAACTTTCTTCTCAGGTGGGTGCCAAATCACGCACTACCGGCTCTACACGCTGCATTGCTGGACGCAGATCTGGCCGAATCCGGCGCCGAAACTTTGACCGATATCACGGCGTGCCCGGGGGCCGATACCTGCCGGCTGGGAATCACATCGGCGAAGGGCCTGGCCGAACGACTGAATGATGGAATGAAAAATGGTCTGGGCGAATACACCGAAATGGCAAAAGATTTGAAGATCAAGATATCCGGCTGCCCCAATTCGTGCGCACAGCATATGGTGGCGAATATCGGGTTCCAGGGTGCCGCCATGAGCAATGACGGGCGCCGGGTCCCCGCCGAAATGGTCTTTATCGGTGGAGCACAGGCTGGAGACGATACGAAAATTGCAACTTTTGTGATCAAGATCCCCACCCGAAATGCCCCGGGTGCAACGAAAAAGCTGCTGCAACTCTACCGTGACGGGAAACAAAATGGTGATTCGTTCAACAAAGTGATGCAGAAACTGGGGAAAGACCGGCTCAAGCAGGAATTGGAAGAATTCACACATGTGCCTTCATACGATGAAAATCCCGACTATTACAAGGACTGGGGACACGAACAGGAGAAATTCGACATTCTGAAAGGTGTCAAAGGCGAGTGTGCCGGTGCTACTGTGGAGGACAAAGAGCCGACGTTTGAGGAGGCCGAAAGGGCAATTCAGCAGGCAGAAGCACACCTGATCCACAAGGATTACAAAATCTCCGTACTGGAATCATATCATGCCATAGCGCACGCTGCACACGTACCGCTTTATGCGAAACTGGTGGATCCATTCACTCCGGCACAGA
>SLQC01000075.1 GCA_007131625.1 Balneolales bacterium
CCACCAATGTTCCACCAAGCATTTGTTTGTTGAAAGCCAAGTTACTGAACCCAAATGAGTTACAGTAACTTTTCGCTTTCGATCGGTGCCCTGGACTGGACTCGAACCAGCACGCCAATTAAGGCACTACCCCCTCAAGATAGCGTGTCTACCAATTCCACCACCAGGGCATTTGAGAGTAGATTATAAATATACGACGATCAGATCGACATTCGCAACCTCGTGGAGGGAATCCTGGCTAATTATTCTTGTCGGCGGACTTTCGGGGAATTTCTTCAAATTCGGCGTCTTCGATGTGGTCAAAACGGGATGCATCGTCACTCGTCGAAGTGCCGGATCGCTGAGGACCTTGCCTGCTGTTTACCCGGGAGCGTCGTTGCGCCGGTGATTCGGTCAGCACCAGGCGGAGTGCGATCCGGATCACGAGATAGATAATTAAAATGATTATGACTAAACGCAACATGGGTTACCTCGGAATGATGTGGGTGGTATTGCTACGCAGTGGCTGTAGAAATATTTCATCTTCAATATACTTCAAATGTGATTCATCCCGTACGAAATCGACCTCGCTGGCATTTACAATGAGAAGCGGTGATCTCGTATAATGATGAAAAAAATGGTTATAGGCATCGTTCAGTTCTTCAATATAAACACGTGAAATCTCCTTTTCATAGGGACGGCCGCGCGCTTTGATATTCTGCATCAGGCGGTCGACAGTTGACTGGATGAAAACAACAAGATCGGCTTTTGCAGCGATGCTGTTCATAATACCGTATATGCTGTCATACAACGCCATTTCATCACCAGATAAGTTGAGTCGGGCGAAGATCCGGTCTTTTTCGAAGAGGTAATCCGAAATCACCATCTCCTGAAACAAATCCCGGTTACGCAAGACTTCCTGCTGCTTGAAGCGGCTGGCAAGGAATGCCAGCTGGGTCTGGAAGGCATAACGCTCGCGATCCTCATAAAAGTGAGGCAGAAACGGATTTTCTTCGAATTGTTCAAGGACCAGCCTTGCATTATGCCGCTCGGAAAGCAGTCGGGCCAGAGAAGTTTTTCCGACGCCAATTACCCCTTCAATAGCAATAAAGTCATATCGATTCATAATGGAAAAACTACCAAATTACCCTTGTTTTAAAAACTTCAATTTTTGGAGCAGTCGCAATCAGGGAATTTATGGATTGTCCAGATCGGAAATCAAAAAAAAAAAAAAAAATTTCAGACAGAGGCTGCAGCACAAATAACCTCTTATCATATTCGGGATGGGGTACATGCAGGCGTTGCTGCGAGATGATCTGCCGATCATAGTCGATGATGTCGAGGTCAATGGTTCTGTTTGCCCAGCGTGGAGCCGACGGATCTCGTCCATACCGCTGTTCATACTGTTTCAGCTGCTCCAACAGTTCAAGAGGAGGCAGCATGGTCCGCATGCAACAAACTGCGTTAAAATAGCTATGGGTGGAGGCTTCACCAACTGGCTCTGTTTCGTAAATGGACGATGCGACAAGCGGATCGGTACTCATATCTGATAAAAACCGCCTGGCATTTGAAAGATGGGACTTCCGGTCACCAAGATTGGAACCTAAAGCAATTACAACTTGGGCCATTGACTTCTGACTTCAGTATATTCGCAGGAGGGGGACATGGGAGGATGCAGTTTTCTGACCGCCACTTCAATTTTCTGAACCCCGGGATACTCCTGGATCAGTGATTCCCCGATGGTGAACAGCAAAGTCTCGATCAACTTAACTGATTCACCCAGCATGATGTCACGGACTATGGAAGCGGCATGGCTATAGTCAACTGTCTGCGACAAATTGTCTTCTGCGGCAGCTTTTGCAAGGGGAACCCAAAGTAACACGTCGACCTCAAAATCGTTCCCTTTTTCCCGTTCTTCCGTATGATAACCGTGAAGGCTGTGAAATTCCAGATTTTTAATTGTAATACAGTCCATTTTTGCACCGATTACATACTTGCAAGTTCGATTCGCTGTTGTATGTCTCTGATGATCTGCTGGAATTTTGGACTGGTATCCAGCCGGTTCTCGACTGATGTAATTGCATGTATAACGGTGGAATGATCCCGGCCGCCGAAATGAAGGCCGATTGTTTTCAGACTCGATTTAGTCATGGTTTTGGACAAATACATAGCTATCTGGCGGGCTTCCACAATCTCCTGCTTCCTGGTTTTTTCCCGTACTTTGTTGGAGTCAATGCCGAAATAGTCGCAAACCAGACGCTGAATATCTTCGATGGAAATATGCTTTTTGGTCTCCTTGATCAGATCCTTCAAAATCCGCTTGGCCATGGGCAGATCGATGTTGTCGATTTTTTGCAGAGAGGCCGTTGCCAAAAGCTTGATTATGGCACCCTGGAGATCACGGATACTGGATTTAAAATTATGTGCGATGAATTCGAAAATGGATACATCGAACTCGATGCCGTTTTCAAACGATTTTTTCTCCAGTATTGCGTACCGGGTTTCGTAATCGGGCATCTGCAAGTCGGCGCTCAGTCCCCAGTTGAACCGGGAGATCAGCCGCTCTTCAATATCCGGCACATCTTTGGGTGCCCGGTCGCTGGTCAGGATGATCTGTTTTCCCTCCTGGTGAAGCGCGTTGAAAATATGAAAAAACTCCTCCTGCGTTTTCTCCTTTCCGCTGAAAAACTGAATATCGTCGACGATCAGGACATCAATATTCCGGTAAAACATGGAGAAATCACGGGCACGGTTATTCCGGATCGCATGCACAAATTCGTTGGTAAACTGGTCGGACGAGATGTATAATATGGAAAATTCATCTCCGTAATCCTGGCGGATTTTGTTCCCGATACTCTGCACGAGATGGGTTTTTCCGAGTCCGACACCTCCGTATATAAAGAATGGATTGAACGAATTCTTCCCTGGGTTATCCGCAATGGCAATAGCCGCCGATCGTGCCAGACGGTTACAGTCGCCCTCTATAAAATGATTGAAAACATAGTTTTCGTTGAGATTTGGTTCGATGTGATTCTTCCGGATGCCGGGAATGACGAACGGATTCTGAATTGTGTCCGTTGCATAGGAGGCATCATACCCTCTTCCTGAGATGACCTGCTGTGTAGTAGTGTGGGATGTCGGCGGTGTGGATCGTTGCGGCATTCGAACCGACAGCTCGTGATTTTCCTGCTCAGTTTTCTCAAATACAATCGAATATTCAAATCGCGCTCCCTGGCCCAGAATTTTGGTGATAGTAGAGCGCATTATAGTGTAATAGTGTTCCTCCAGCCACTCATACCAGAACTGGGACGGAACCTGAATGGTTAGTGTTTTGTCATTCAATGCGACCGGTTTGATGGGATGGAACCAGGATTTGTACTTCTGGTAATTGATGTTGTCCCGGATTATCTCCAGACATTGCGCCCAAACTTCGCCCGCCGATAAATGGGTTACAGTTTGAGCTATTGTCGGTTTATTTTTTTCATCAACCATTTAAAAACGCATTATTCTGCTTGACATTTTCAGTTATACAATCAGTTATCCACACCAAAAAATTCTCAACTTTCCCATCTCGACTGGAAGATGCCAATATTTACTCCACTTGTCAATTAAAGTTAACCCGAATCCCGGACACTTATCCACAAATTAAAATAATTGTCATAATATTGTTTTTATTGTACTTAAATAATATTATTAAAGGAATGAAATGTATGCCTTAAAGTATGGAAGTTCGGCAAACAGTACAGTGCTGCAAGCTTTCAGAAAGAAGCATGCCGGAAAGAAAAAGTTTTAAACAAGTTATACACACTGATAATGTGCGATTTGTGCGCCTCCCGTTATGATTTTACTAAGTAGCTGTGTTGCAATTTATTAAGAAATCTTAATTAAAATTCCCTTTAATGAATCGGTCTTTGCCGGAATAGTCTTTGAGCAGTCTGCAGCGAAAAGGGTCTTTATTGCAAATCTTTAAAAGCTTATCGCCATGAACCTCATTGATTTCAAGATAAAAGGTACCGGTGGGAATAAGACTGTGATTACACAGGGTGATCAGGCTTCTGTAAACGGAAGGGACATCATCGGCCACAAGGGCGATTTCAGGTTCGTGAAGGTAGACCTGGTCGGTCAGCTCAGGGATATCCTCTTTTGTGATGTATGGAGGATTGGAAACGATGATATTGAATAGTGAGTCAGGGAGGTATGATTCTAAATCCGCATGTAGAAAGGTTGCATCGAGTTCCAGATCAACGGCATTCTGACGTGCCGTTTCAAGCGCATCAACGCTGATGTCGATCCCCGTAATCTGCCAGGAAGGCCGGGCTTTTTTTAGAGCCAGAGCAATGCAGCCGGACCCGGTACCGATATCAAGAACCTTGCAGGGTTGGTCATCGGTATGAGCCTGCAGGATTATATCGACCAGCTGTTCCGTTTCCGGGCGTGGAATGAGTACGCTCCTGTTAACGTGAAGTGTAATATTATAAAAATCGGTGTAACCCGTTATATATTGCAGCGGTTCATTATCGGCACGTCGCAATACCAACGGTTTGAGCCGGTCCAGTTCTTCGCGGCTCAGCGGACGGTCAAATTGCAAATACAAATCGAGTCGTTTCGACTCAAGAACATGCGCAAGCAACCATTCGATGCTAAGCCTGGGTGATGGGATCTTCTTTTTTTCAAAATAGTCCGTTGCCCATTCAAGCATCTGAACAATAGTCCAGTCTGATGTTTTGGGGAATGTTCGATTCACACTTCTTGCTTGTTCTGAACCGTCAGACCATATTGTTTGCTGAAATCAAGGATAAAATCGAGTATTTGATCATAGACCGGCTGATCCTCCAATCCCTGCGAGCCACGAAATCCACTCTGTTTGCCTACATCAGCCAGATCAATCTGGATGGAAGAGGCGTATTCCGAATAAATACAGGTGACACACCGGGAGTTTTGAACTGTTGTATTCTGATCTTCGTATAAGAAAACACGGATATACTGTTGGTCTGTTAACTCTCTTTCAAAGTAATGAATATGGGGAGTATCCTTATACATCACCTCGCCCATCCTCTGCAAAGTGGGTCTCGGACCAAAAATTTCGAATCTGTAAATCTTTGCCATAATTTTGTTTGATAATTTGTCATACCATCTGAACTGGAAAATCGTTATTGTCGCTGAAACGATTGTTACCTAAAAGGCATTATGAAAATACAACAGATTTTGTCTTTCGCAAGTATCCCTTTTCGACAGGTTGGTTTCCAGAATTTTGCCATTTATACTATCTCCGATATAATGATGCATACCAGATTTTTTTTACCAATCGTCATTTTGATGCTTATCATGATTCCGGTTGCTGTTTTGCAGGCACAGGAACAAGAACGGGTGGAACCGGAACTGGCGGATGCGGTAGCCCCACTATCGTACCTCGACTTCGACATTCGCAATGGAGCTGGTTTCCGGATTCAGCTGAATAACTTCGGCTTTGCTATAGGTGGTGAATATCACCGGGTGTTATCAAGAAATACCAAAGGACTGATTGAATTACAGATCACTAATGTGCGGGATGAAAACGAGCAGACGTTTCAAAACTTCTGGGGCTACACGGTGATTCCAAACAAATACAACCGGATTATGGCGTTTCCGGTCAATTTAGGTGTGCAGAGACGCTTGTTTGCCAATCAGTTGTCTGATAATTTCCGGCTTTTTATGCATTTGTCCGGAGGGCCTTCTCCCGCTTATGTCTATCCCTATTTTGATGATTCCAGAGGGTATGGATTCCGTCTGCAAGGTCAACAGAATTATGATCAGTTTCAGGGATGGGGCGAAGGAGAATTTATTCTGGGAGCATCTGGACAAATTTCTATAGGAGCCAACACAGGAGGTGATTTCGGAAATTTACAGTCCGTTCGGATAGGGTACCATTTTCAGTATTTCCCAGACGGGGTGCAGGTTATGGAACCGAATCGTCCAAACTTTGAGTATTTTGATCCTAATCCGTGGTTGGATCCTGCCGATCAGCACCCAGATGCCATTCTGCCGGCCGCAAGTAAGCAATTCTTCTTCGGCACTCCTCACATAACCTTTGTTTTTGGATCCATGTGGTAGTCTCTCCGACGTGTGTTTTTTCGGGTCCGATTGACAGGCATTCCGTCTTGGAAATAGCGGTGTCTGTACTTCCAAAATTGCAAAATAAAAGGTACCTTTCAGCCGTGTTTACAAACTGAAATTCTAAACAAATCATTTTATATCATGGCTATAATTGAAGATATCATTGCACGGCAGATTTTTGATTCCAGAGGTAATCCAACTGTTGAGGTCGATGTCATTCTTGAAGACGGTACAATGGGGCGTGCAGCCGTACCGTCAGGGGCGTCCACCGGCGAACATGAGGCGGTTGAGTTACGCGATGGCGGCGATGCCTACATGGGCAAAGGTGTGCTCAAAGCGGTTGAAAATGTTAACGGATCAATTGCAGACGAGTTGATCGGATACAATGTTTTCAATCAGGTGGATATCGACAGTTTGCTACTGGAACTTGACGGTACTGAAAATAAATCCAAACTGGGTGCCAACGCCTTGTTGGGTGTCTCACTCTCGGTTGCGGATGCCGCATCCAACGCCCTGAATATTCCTTTCTGGCGATATGTTGGTGGTGTAAATGCCAAAGTGCTGCCGGTTCCGATGATGAATATCATTAACGGAGGATCCCATGCAGACAACAACGTCGATCTGCAGGAATTCATGATCATGCCTTCCGGAGCCGAATCCTTTTCACACGCCCTCAGAATGGGTGGCGAAGTGTTCCACAACTTGAAAAAAGTACTCACCGATATGGGCTACGCCACTACTGTAGGAGATGAAGGCGGTTTTGCTCCAAATCTTAAGAGCAATGAAGAGGCCGTCGAGGTTATCCTTAAAGCTGTTGAGAAAGCAGGTTACAATCCCGGTGAAGATATTCTGCTGGCGCTCGATCCGGCTTCAGCTGAATTTTACAACGCCGAATCTGGACTCTATGAGTTCAAATGGAGCGATGGTTCGAAAAAGAACGCGGACGACATGGTGGAATTCTGGAGCAACTGGGTAGACAAGTACCCCATCATCTCCATTGAAGATGCCATGGATGAAAATGATTGGGATGCCTGGAAAAAATTGACCGATGCGATCGGTGATAAAGTGCAGCTTGTCGGAGATGACTTGTTTGTTACCAACTCTATTCGTCTTGCCAAAGGTATCGAACAGGGTGTGGCAAACTCAATTCTGATCAAGGTTAACCAGATTGGAACCCTCACTGAAACTCTCGATACTATCGAATTGGCGCATAAAAACGCATATACCGCGGTTGTTTCCCATCGCTCCGGTGAAACCGAAGACACAACCATCGCCGACCTCGCCGTGGCAACCAACGCCGGCCAGATCAAAACCGGATCCATGAGTCGGACCGATCGTCTGGCAAAATACAATCAGTTGATCCGTATTGAAGAGCAACTGGGCGATTGTGCCGAATACCACGGCCGGGATACTTTCAACGTATAAGACCCGCCACATTCCTGCATTTATATGAATACGGGCAACCTTTTGTAATTACGGTTGTCCGTGTTTCATTATTCATCATACTTATTAAGCAGATGGCATTTCGCTTACGATCTGCTTTTATTATATTTATTGAGATATTTCAAATTTGAATATTGCCCATTTGCCGCAACTTACTAACTGATCCGAACAAACCTAGTAAACATGAATTATGAATATATATGTAGGAAACCTGGCCTGGAAAACCAAGCGTAAGGAATTGAAAGAATTGTTTGAGAACTTCGGGGAAGTGACCAATGCTTTCATCGTTCGCGATAAGGATACCCGTCGGTCCCGTGGATTCGGTTTTGTTGAAATGTCGGAAGATGATGAAGCGCAGGTTGCCATCGAAAAACTGAATAATACTGTTTTTCTGGAACGCACAATCATCGTAAACGAAGCTCGCCCGAAAGATGAGGTATACCAGGATGATGAATCGGAATATGAAGAGGAACCATCGGGCGATGCATTGGATGGTGCTTCGGATTCAACTGAGGAGTCTACGGAAGATCCGTCCGGCAGCAAGATCGAAGAAAGTGATATGCGGAACAACTGACCGCTTTATCCATATTTTCAAAGCTGTTAACCGGTTATTCCTGTTAGCTTGGTGAAACTTGGCCAATCCGGTTTGGAATCCGGTCTTTAGATCTACAGGTATCCGACCAGATGATAAACACCTCGCTCTCGCTGACAAATTTTCGAAATCATCATCAAACCGATACAGTTTGGGGAGAGCATGTAAATATCATCACGGGTCCCAATGGAGCCGGCAAGACAAACCTTCTCGATGCGATTCATTATCTCTGCATGGGCCGAAGTTTTTCGAGCAATTCCGACCAATATGTTGTCAGGCTGGGTGAACGGTCGTTTCTGGTGAAGGGTATGTTTCAGGGAACGATTAGAAGCAGCTTTGAGGTCGCCTGCTCCTATCAGCGTGGAGAGGGCAAGCGGCTCATGGTAAATGAAAGCCCGCTCGAGCGTCATGCGGAGTTGATAGGACTGGTACCGGTGGTACTGGTTTCGCCGGAGGACAAAAAACTGACAGGGGAGGGCCCGGCTGAACGCCGATCTTTTATCGATGCCCTGATCTCTCAGACCTCTCCGGTTTATCTGAATGACCTTATACGGTACCGGAAGATAATCAGGCAGAGGAACAGGCTGCTCACGGATTTACATCACTATCCGCATCAGCTGGATGATATGCTGGAGCCGTGGGACCGACAGTTGACTGAAACAGGCAGCCGCATTGTTATGAAGCGCAATATAGTGATTCGGCAATTTCAGTCGTGGCTGGAAAAAGCGCATGAGCAGTTGACCGGTACGGAGTTGAAGCCGACCATGACGTATAAATCCATCGGGGAAAATGACACCTCTGAAGAGAGAATTCGGGAGTCTTATACCTTCCAGCTAAGGGCGTCTTCGGTCAAGGAGCGTGAAAGGCAGCAGACAATTACAGGTCCGCACCGGGACGATCTGATTTTTTTTCTGAATGATATGGAACTTCGTAAATTTGGATCACAAGGACAACATCGTATTTTTGCATTAGCTTTAAAAATAGCACAATTATATTACTACCGTGATGTACTGGAAGATCTCCCTGTTTTTTTACTGGATGATGTTTTCGGCGATCTGGATCCTCACAAAACTGAAATTGTAATGAATATGTTATTGAAGCATCCCGGACAATCTTTTATTACTGCGGCACATCCCGACAAGATCTCGGGGTTAACCGGAGGCGACAGCGATCGCGTTTCCAATTACCGGGTATCGGGAGGCAAACTGGAACAGGTAAGGTGATCCCATGGCATACCGAAGAAAGCAACCCCGCATGCTTAATGAGCTGGTGGATGAATTTATTCAGGATTATCCCCACCGGGTTGCCATGAAACGAGGTATGATTCTTGCTTTATGGCCGGAGACGATAGGTTCGGCAATCAGGGAGCAGGTGCGTGATCTCAAGTTTCAGGGGAATCGGCTGATTCTGTATGTGTCGGACCCATCATGGCGTCATGAAATTCATATGCAGCGGCATAAAATTGCGAAGCAGCTGAATAATGCTGTGAAAGAGGAGATCATACAGGATATTATGATAAAAACGTAATCGTTTTAATAATTTTGTATGTAACATATGAAGGCGAATCACTTCACACTTGAAGCCTGATTAAATGACACGCTAATGGCAAATAAAATCACATCCAACAACTGGTTTACCCGTCTGTTCCGGCCAACAGAGATAGAAACGACGTATATGCACAAAGGAGAGATATTTGTCGTTTTTCTGATCGCTTATCTGTTAGCCCTGGCATTGTGGATTCTTGTTAATATGGGGCGAGATTATAACCTGACCTTGAATGTGCCATTACGGATTATCGGACCGGCTGAAGATATGGTATTTGCAGAACAACCTCCGGAGAATGCCCGGATTGGGGTCAGTGGGGAAGGGTGGAACTTGTTTTCGCTTTACCGTAATCCACCGGTGATCACCGTGCCCTATGACGATGGAGTGGTGATTATCTCGGAGATTATTAAAGAACACATGGTCGCTTATCCTGATCTGACGATTCAGGAGATATATCCGACCTATATATCCGTGGAAATGGTGCCGAAAGTCAGTAAAAAGGTGCCGGTCTCTCCCGACCTTGAAGTGGAGCTCATGTCTCAGTACGAAATTATGGGCGATATTCGGGTGAGGCCCGACAGTGTTACGCTTACCGGCTCTGAGAAGGTATTGGATACGATTCAGAGCTGGCCGACGGAGCTATTGCGATTGCGGAATGTACAGGGCCGGGTCGATCAGAAGGTGCACCTGGCCGAATCACGGCATAATATCAGCCTGGACACTTCTGTAGTACAAGTTTCGTTTGATGTGACCGAATTTACCGAAGGTGAGATCCGGGTTAATGTGAGAGTCTCGAATGTTCCGGACAGGCATGAAATCCGGTTAAACCCTTCCGTCATTACAGTCAGATATGATGTACCTATCGAGTTTTACAGTGATGCCCAGGAGATTGTGCCGTATGAAGCTATCGTGGAATATGACGAGATCGTCCGGGATACCACCGGTTTTGTAGTGCCGACGGTACGGGCGACTACCGATGAACTGAATCTCCGGCTTCGCAATTTCCAGCCGAGAAGAATCTCTTATTTTAAAGTGATTGGTGAGTAAAAGGCGAGTCGATTAACGGGATTCACGGTTCTGAAGCGGCTTTGTCCGCTTGTCTCCGGAACGGCTTCAGCACCTCCTCGATCGGGTGGCACCCTTCAAACCAGTTAGCGATCTTCAGCAGGACCTCATCAACCAGCGCGTCCGGGCACGAAGCTCCTGAAGTTATTGCAATGGTCATGGGTTCCGCCGCTTTGGGTATCCAGTTGCTGGTTTGATGTACTTTCCCGTCCCACTGGTTGAAATGGCGAATTTCATGGCGGGATGTAATTTCGGATGCGTCCCGTATGTGATAGGTCGGATAGCGTTCTTCCAGCAATTCGACCAGATGCATGGTGTTGGATGAGTTGTAACCGCCTACGACAATAGCCATATCGGCCCGCTCATCCAGCAATGCGTAAGTGGCCGACTGATTCTCGTTTGTTGCATAGCAGAGTGTGTCGGAAGTATCGGCGAAATGCATCTCCACTTCGGCATCACCGTATTTTTCGATCACTGCATTTCTGAGAATCTCCATCACTTGACGTGTCTCGGTGGCAAGCATCGTTGTCTGATTGATCACACCGAAACGTTGCAAGTCTGCATGCGCGTCGAATCCGTCGGTGCTCTTCATCCCGAAATAGATGTCGAAGTCCGTGACCGGGCGTTTTTCCAGTAAGATATCGGCCAGAATTTGCGCTTCTTCCGGGTTGAGCACCACTACACATGGGGCTTCTTTGGCACTGTGGGAAAAGGTGGCGCGTGTTTCCTCATGCAGGTGTTTTCCATGGATTACCAATGCGTGTCCTTTTTTACCGAGCTGCCGACCGCGATTCCACACCTTGATCACAAACGGACAGGTGGTGTCATATTGATAAGGTTTGATGCCCTGCCGCTCTAATCTTTCCTGAATTTCCACTGTGGTGCCGAATGCCGGCACGATGACAATATCATCCGGTGTGAGGCTCTCCATGGGGATGTGTTCGGTGCCATCGGTTTCGAACAGAAAACGGACGCCGCGCTTTTCGAGATCCCTGTTGACCGTCGGGTTGTGGATCATCTCGCTGAGAAGATAGATGTTCTTATCTGGATGTTGTTCGACTGTCCGGTATGCGATGTCAATGGCGTTTTCAACACCGTAACAGAATCCGAAATGGCGTGGAATAAGAAATCTGACCGGACCCAGATCAAGCACGGAGGGACTTCGATCCTTTTTTCTGGGATCCAGTATCTGTCGTGCATTTTTAACGGTTTTAATGATGTCGGACTGATATAGATCCGGTATGAGAAAATCTTTCGTCATAATTCGTTAGTCCGAAATAAAAAAATCTTTCGTCACAGTTTGTTAAACGGTTTCAGTTTTGTGCTGTTTTCCGGAGAACCGGGTTCTTTGTGATATTTCGGTTGAAAATATGCAGTTTGGGGACCTTTTTTGTACGGCCCTGCTTAATCTCTCTTCAGTTTTTTATACTGAATACGTTTGGGCTGATCATCGATGCCCAGCACGTCACGGCGGTATTCCTGATATTGCCGGTAATTGCCCTCAAACCAGCGAACCTGACTGTCACCTTCAAAAGACAGTATGTGAGTGGCGATACGGTCAAGGAACCAACGGTCGTGAGAGATTACAACGACACATCCGGCAAAGTTCAGTAACGCTTCTTCCAGGGCTCTCAGTGTCTGGACATCCAAATCGTTTGTAGGTTCGTCCAGCAGCAGCAAATTGGCCTCTTCCCGAAGCGTTTTGGCAAGATGGACCCGGTTCCGCTCTCCGCCGGAAAGCTGGCTTGTCTTTTTTTGCTGGTCGCCACCACTGAAATTGAACCGGGCTACGTAGGTGCGGGAGTTGATCTCTTTGGATCCGAGTGTGATGGTATCGTGGCCTCCGGAAATTTCCTCCCAGATCGATTTTTGAGGATTAAGCGGACGCCCCTGATCGGCATACCCGATTCTCACCGTTTCGCCGACGTCAAAGGTACCGGTGTCGGGCTGCTCCTGACCGGTTATCATGCGGAATAGTGTTGTTTTTCCTGCGCCGTTTGGACCGATCACCCCGACAATACCGCCCGCAGGCAGATCAAATTCAAGATTCTCAAATAACAGCCGGTCGTCAAAACCTTTGGAAACATCCTTCGCACGTATCACTTTGTCACCAAGACGGGGCCCCGGCGGGATGTAGATTTCCAGTTCTTCCCGTTTCTTTTCCTGCTCCTTTACAGACAACAAATCCTCATACGCAGTAATTCGTGCCTTGCTCTTGGTCTGCCGGCCTTTGGGGTTGGCTCGGATCCATTCTATCTCCTGGTCGATAGTCCGCTGCAGGCGCGTGTTTTTACGATCTTCCACATCGAGCCGCTTGCGTTTTTGATCAAGCCATCCCGAGTAGTTACCCTCATAGGGAATGCCCTCGCCGTGATCCAGCTCCAGGATCCATCCTGCTACATTGTCGAGAAAGTATCGGTCATGAGTGATCGCAATGACGGTGCCCTCGTATCGCTCCAGGTGCTGCTCCAGCCAACCGACGGAGTCTGCATCGAGATGGTTGGTCGGTTCGTCGAGCAACAGCACGTCGGGTTCCTGCAGCAGCAGCCGGCAGAGCGTAACTCGTCGACGCTCACCGCCGGACAGGACCTTGATGGGTGTGTCTTCCGGCGGGCACCGCAGCGCTTGCATCGCCATCTGTAACTTGCTGTCGAGATCCCATGCGTTTTTCTGTTCGATCCGTTCCTGCAAAGTGGTTTGCCGGGCGATCAGTTTGTCAAAGTCGGCATCCGGCTCGCTGAATTTCTCGCTGATCGCCTCGTACTCTTTCACCAGATCCACCAACTCCTGGACCCCCTGCTCTACGATATCCTTGACGGTTTTATCAGGTTCGAGTTCGGGTTCCTGAGGCAGGTGTCCAAATGTGATACCGGATTTGGAGGTTACCTCGCCCTCATAGTTGTCCTCAAGACCGGCGATTATACGGAGCACGGTACTTTTTCCCGATCCGTTGGCACCGATAATTCCAATTTTAGCTCCGTAGAAAAAGGAGAGGTATATGTCTTTCAGTACACGCTGATTGGGTCCGTAGGTTTTACCCACGCCCATCATGGAAAAAATTATCTTTTGATCGCTCAAAGCTAAAATGTTATTTATGGGTTGAGGGGAATTCGAAAAAATCGGGGTCGAATCCTATGCCGCCACTTCGTCAAGTCGTACGCCGACCAGTTTACTAATGCCCACTTCAGGCATGGTGACCCCATACATCATTTCGGACTTTTCCATGGTCATTTTATTATGGGTGATGACTATAAACTGGGTCTGGTCACTGAATTTCTTCAGGAGTTTGGTGAAGCGAAGAATATTGGGGTCATCAAGTGGGGCGTCGACCTCGTCCATCACACAGAAAGGTGACGGTTTGACCAGATAGATGGCAAAGAGCAGTGCAATGGCTGTCAGTGTTTTTTCACCGCCGGAGAGTTGCTCTATGACACTCGGGCGTTTTCCACGAGGGTTGGCAATGATCTCGATTTTGGCATCCAGCGG
>SLQC01000372.1 GCA_007131625.1 Balneolales bacterium
AAACCAATTTCTGCAGGCGAAAAGCTCATACAGCTTGAACTCGCCTCTACATTGCAAAAAATTGCAGATGAAGGTCAATCTGCTTTTTATGAAGGCGAAATTACCGAAAATATGATTCGCATTCTCAATGAAGGTGGAAACCCGGTTACGGAAAATGATTTCCAGCTCTATCGTCCTCAATGGGATAAGGAGCCGCTTTGTGGTACCTATAAAGATTACACAGTACTGTCGGCAGCAATGCCGCAAACCGGTTTTTTTATCATTCAGGCTCTGAATATCCTTGAACAATATGATTTGAAATCCTTAGGCATACCCACCATATCGTCTGAAGCTTTTGATATCCTTGCTTCCTCATTACAATTAAGTATGGCAGACAGAAGTGAATATGTAACCGATCCAAATTGGGAAGACATACCGATTTCAGGATTGATATCCAAGGAGTATGCAAATATTCGAAGTTCCATTATTGAAATTGGAGATGCTCCTGAAAAAGTTCTGCCCGGGAATCCTGAAATTTTTTTGAATGTCAGGCCAGAACCGGAATGTTTCGAACTTGGCATTCTGGAATTCACTGATTATGCAGTGAATAATTTAAATTCGAAGATCATCGCTTTAAACCGGAATAACGTGCATGCTGATACAAATATCATACGTACTGAACCCGGCAACATGCGTATTGAATCCGGCATCGACTTATATACTGATATTGATGCAGAGGAGGCCGGGGAAACCACACATATCTCTGTTGTAGACGACGAAGGTAATGCTGTTTCGCTTACTACTACGCTAAGTCCGGTTTTCGGGTCCGGGGCATGGGTCGACGGCTTTTTTTTAAATTCTTCAGGATATTCATTTAGCAATGAAGACCGTGAACAAACGGGATCTCACCCCTACAGGGTACGCGCAACCACCATTTCTCCAACTATTATTTTAAAAGACGATGACGTGCAGCTGGTTATCGGTGCCCCGGGAGGAACACGTATTCCTTCAGACATTGTTCAAAACATTGTATATATACTTGAATACGAATTAGATCCCCTGGATGCTGTCAAAATGCCCCGAATATTTCCGAATCATCAAAATACGGAGGTTGAACTTGAAAGAGGATTTGACGCAAATGTTTTATATGACGTGAGTAAAATGGGTTATGACTTGCGGTCTCCATCACAACGATTCGCAAGAGCTTATTTGATATTCAAAAAAGATGACGTTTTAATGGGTGTTGCCGACCCCCGGCAGGATGGGGAAGTGCGAGGTTTTTGAGGATTGTGACGATGTGGGACTTGCTGAACAGGTCATACACTTTTTTTATTTTATCCCTATTATCAGGACCTCGCCCCGGTGGTTCTTCGCCTGACGCAACGAACGATTTCGCTGCAATAAAGCGGTTTCTTTGCAATTAATTTTCAATATTGTAACTTCACTTTTTTGTCTGTTTAAATTGACTTGATACAGATGACTACCGCTGATCATTTAAAAAAATTTGGAAACAACATGCTTTATAATGTTTTCTTGATTGTTACCCTCGCTCTCACTGTCCAGCCGGTTTTCGCTGACGTTCTCTTGCCCGCATTTCCTGGAGCTGAGGGGGCAGCAAAGTATACACCGGGAGGCCGGGGCGGTGACGTATATCACGTCACCAATACCAACCCCTCAGGACAGGGTAGCCTGGCCCACGGGATCGAGACTGCCGACGGGCCGCGCACGATTGTCTTCGACGTAGGGGGCGTTATCCATTTTGAGGAAGCACTGGAGCTTCAAGGCGAAAAAAGACTGACGATCGCGGGACAAACCGCCCCCGGCGATGGTATCACTCTACGCTTTGATCAGGGAGGTTTGTATATCAGAGACAGTCAAGATATCATCGTGACCCACCTGCGGATTGTCAATGGATCGGAAGACGATGATGATGACAATGTAAGTGATTTACTCCGCACTGACCGTTCCAGCAATGTCATGCTCAGCCATCTGACCATTCGTTGGGGTAGCCGGGGTAATTTCATTAGTCGCTCCAACGGGCCTGTGACTGCTCAGTACCTGATCAACGCCGAGCCGACCATGCGGAACCTGGCGGGATGGTTCGGTCAAATGCGCGAAGAGGACGGCCTTTACAACCAGACCGTCCATAAAAATCTGGGCATCCATCAAGGTGGGCGTCTGAATATGTTCCAGCGAGGCCGGTTTGAGTTCATCAACAACGTCACCTTTAACGGCAGATCGCGCCGCCCCGACCTCGGGCCCTATTACATCATGTCCCGTCCCTGGCACGGAACCGGCGAAAGTGATCTCGGGCCGCAGATTTTCGATGCCAATGTCATCGGCAACGTCATGATCGACGGAGAAAACCCTCCGGCGGCTACCTTCGGCTTTGGCCGCGCCTCGCGTGTTCATATCGATGGAAATGTGCGTGACCGCCACCCCGAAGCACCCTTCTCGCCCGGGTCTGCCGACGACGACATCTATGATGGCGATGTGCCCGGCGCATTTGGCGGCCGCGAAGGCCACCGGGGTGACCAGTTCGCCCGTGTCAATTTACCGCTGGACCTGCGGCTTAGTGAGTCGCAGTGGACCCGTCCTGTCAGTGCACGTCAAGCATATATAGACGTTCTTTCCCGAAGCGGCGCTTCCGTAGCACGCGACAGTCATGACCATCGTTACGTGCGCGATGTGATGAACAAGAATACACGGCAACTGCCTCAAACACTTTCAGATCTGCCGGAGCAACCGTTTCCGGAATTCGATCAGGGGACACCACACGCAAGTACCGCTCGAGACGGCATCCCCGATACGTGGAAGATTGAACGCGGGCTCGACCCCGACCTCGCTTATCACCAGCAATACACGTACGAGGGGTACACGTATCTCGAAAAGTATCTCCACTGGCGCATGCGGCACAGTCTTCCGCCAGACCCCCTGGAGACCCGGCAGATTGTAGTGTCTTCAACAGACGGCGATGGTGGTCATGCGATAGTACATTCCTCCGTCCAGCCTCACGACGCCGACGGTAGTTCGTTCACCGTAAGAAACACCGACGAAATCCTCCAGTTCGGCCTGCTTCGGTTTGACCTTACAAAAGTCGAACCAGGTATGCTCAACGATGCCACCCTGGAACTCGCTCCCCGTGATTACGACATCGCTGATGACTTCCGGATTAAAGTCTACGGCCTTGATCATGACCGCTCGGGACAGCGTTGGTCTGGCGGACACATCACACCCGATGCGGCGCCTGCCATAACAAACGCAGACAACTCGGCTCAAATGATTCGTGACGATGTCATTTTGCTCGGAGAACTGGAGATCACCAACGGTGTCGCGAAATTGACCAACCCAAATCTGGCTGTCTTTCTGAATCTGGCGATGTATTACTCCGATCACCCTGAAAACGAGCTGGTTACGCTTGTTCTCAAACCGATGAATCAAGGCGAAGCGAGCTTCCTGACCACCTCCACCGCCAACACCTTCGTACCCCGTCTGATACTGGATGCGGTGCCAGGCGGTAACTGATCATCTCCGGAAAATTCCAATCAAGAATTAGTCCAAATTACCAATCGGTTCGATGCGATATCGGTATTTTATTGGTTCGTTGTTGACTCTGTAGTCAACATCAGGGAAACCACGCGAACTCCATGTATCATATCCGCCAACACCCATTTGCTTGTTATCTATATTTAAAAAGATGCTTTCACGAGGCTGCATTTCAAAACTATACCGGCTGTTTTCCATATCCTCGCGCGTATAATGAGCAGCTCCAAAACCAATCAACGGATTACCGGTAAATTTGAGACCTTTTCCATCAGCCCGGGTCATTTTAACCCATCGAACATCGGATTTATAGCCGTTTTCCTGGGGACGGGAGTAGTCGATCCATTCTTCGGCAACCGTTGACCGGTAGACACCTACACGTTCCACCTTGCGATCGACGTAGGTGGGATTGGGGCCTCTTCCGTACCATTTCATTTCATTGAACCCCGCAGCCAGTTCCATCCTGTTCCCGAATCTCGGCATAAAATCTGGCAACCCTTCCACATGTCCCGGATGATAGTCCGTGGTCACCTCGATTGCCCCATTCGCGTAAATCTCATAGGCAACCATAACATGGCCGGCCACATTAGGAAGATCCATCTCAAAAACTATTTCCGCTTTTTCTACAGGCTCTTCGTCAGGATTGGAAAAATGGCCGTACGTCCTGGGTTCTCCATTCAGAAAGGTGCGCCGCACAATTGTGTGATGGGCACTTCGCCAGCGTAAAAAATCAATATATCGTCCAAAACGTATGGCACCGCTGTCGTTGTCGGTCAAAGCTCGCCAAAAATCGATTTCCGGTCCCGAGGTGATCACGGTCTCACCCCCCAGAACATAGGATTCCATTTTCCCCCGGTACAAATCAAAGACCACATGGAAATCATCTCCCGCCACTGTCAAATGGCTGGGATTCATGCTTATTTTCAATAGCCTGGATGATGTAAAACGAGCTGCTTGTTCCTTTATCCGGTTATCAGATGACGCTGATGCCCGGCTTGACATTTCTGATGAGTCTGCAGAAATGTCCTTTCCGGTGGATTCCAGTTTCTGCCATTCTGATCCAGGCATGCGAAACTGCTCCCATCCCATTTCAAACCCCGGCTCAGCGTAAAAGGTCTGCTTTCGGTTGGCAAAGATGAAGTTAAGATGATATTCCCGGTCGGTCCGAAAGTTAATTTGTGACAAAGGAAGTGAAATCTCCCTGGCCTGTTGTGGTTCAATATCCAACTGGTGCAAGACGCCCCCGTAAATACTCTTTCCATCTTCCAGAATTTCCCAGCGACCGGTCAGTTGCTCATTAAGTGAGATAAAATCAAACCGGTTATGAATACGAAATACCCCCTGACTCCAATCCACCGGTTCCACCTTCATGTACTGATGATAATACTTTAATGCAAACAGACCCGGACGTGGTGTGCGATCAGCAGCCACCAAGCCATTCATCACAAAATTTCCATCGTGTTGAATGGCATATGGATCTTCAAACCATCCACCATAGGCAATAAACGTATCCCGCCCGGAGCGTTTGCGATAGGCTTCCGGCACCGGTTGGATGATCCCCTGATCCACCCAATCCCAGACGAAAGCGCCCTGAAAATTATTATCCTCATAGATGAGATCCCAATAGGCATCCAGTCCACCACTGCTATTGCCCATGGCATGGGTGTATTCACATAAAATCAAGGGGATATCGGGTTGATCCCGGGTCCAGCGCTCACAATCTTCCGGGGAGGCGTACATCCAGGAGGCAAAATCGGAGTTAAAGAACCCATCCGGAAGCGTCGTTCGCTCATAATGAAATGGACGTGTCGGCTCGTTCTCCATAGACCATTCATGAACGGCTGCAATATTGGGGCCGTCACCGGCCTCATTACCCAGCGACCAGATCACTACGGATGGATGATTGCGATCACGATAAACCATCCGTTTGAAACGATCGAGATGCGCCTGTTTCCAGTCAGGATGATTGGCAATCAGATTATCCGGATCATTACCGAATTCATGGGTTTCAATATTGGCTTCATTGATTACATACAGACCGTATTCATCGCATAACTCATACCATAGCGGGTGGTTTGGGTAGTGCGATGTTCGAACAGCATTGAAGTTGTTCTTTTTCATGAGGATGATATCCTCCATCATTTCCTGACGGGTGACATAGTGAGCGGTATGCGGGCTATGCTCATGCCGGTTAACTCCTTTGAACCGAACTGCCTGACCATTGATCCGGATGCGACTATGTGCTATTTCGACCCTGCGAAAGCCCACCTTCCTTGGAATGACCGCCACAACCTCTCCTCCGGTGTCTCGCAGCGTGATATAAAGCTCAAACAAATGTGGCGTCTCGGCCGACCACTTTTGGGGCCGGTTGATACGTCGCTCACCCAGCGTAAACGGGGTTCGATCTCCGGCTGCCTGCACTGTTTTGTGCTGTTCATACACCAGCTGACCATTTGGATCATACAACCGCACCTCCACAATTAGCTCTGCCTCTGCTATTCCACCATACAGCGCTACTTCTCCCGACAGATCAAATACACCGTCACGATAATGATCATCCAGCGACGACGTAATATCAAAATCACGCAGATGCCATTGCGACGTACTCCACAGATACACATCACGGAAAATACCGCTCAGCCTCCAAAAATCCTGGTTCTCGAGATACGCTCCGTCACTCCAGCGATAAACTTCGACGGCTATCTGATTTTCCCCTTCATTCAGAAATCCGGTGATATCAAACTCGGCCGGAGTACGGCTACCCTGACTGTATCCTACCTGTTCCCCATTGATCCAGAGATAAAAAGCCGATGAAACCCCATCAAAATTGATAAAGACCTGTCGCCTGTCCCAGTCCGGAGGCAGATGAAAACTGTGGCGGTACGAGCCTACCGGGTTCCACTCATAAGGCGCCCGAACTTCGGAAATGTCGAACGGATTACGATGATTGATGTATACCGGGGTGCCATAACCTTCCATCTCCCAGTTGGATGGTACCGGGATGGTATTCCACTTCTGTACATCGAAATCAGCCCGATAAAAATCCACAGGCCGATCGGCCGGCCTGGAAACCCAGTGAAACTTCCATTGGCCGTTAAGTGATACAAACCACGGGGATTGTTCCCGGTCGTAGAGCCGGGCCTGCTGAAGCGATGGAAACACCATCATGGTAGTTCTGGGATCTTCACGATTGACCTGCAGAACGCCAACATCATCCCATTCTGGTCGATCGCGGGTATAGCCGAGGGATGACGTGATAAGAAAAAGCACAAAAAGAAGAGTGACCCGGCACATCACCAGGCTGTAAATCGGTATGTTCATGACAGTATGATTATTTATTGCTCTTTTATAGCCAGGTTGTGATAATCGCCGGCGTCTATAAAGATATATCCTGAATCTGTTGGGGTATCCACTCTTTGACCATGACCACTTCGATCCAAACCCCAGGCGAAGATGGTGCCATTTTCATGGAGTGCAATACTGTGTGTATAGCCAACGGCCAATTGCCTGAATCCGCTGGTCGCAGGTGTATCATCAAGTTCACCGGACAAGTTCCAGCCCCAGGCGGCTATGGTACCATCGCCGCACAAAGCAAGGCTGTGCCGGGCACCGGCAGCAACAGCTGTAAAACCATTCTCCAAAGGCGTATCATTAACCGAACCTCTCAAATCATTTCCCCAGGCAACTACGGTTCCATCCTCTCGCATAGCCAGGCTATGCGTCCGGCCGGCGGATATAGCCACAAAGCCGTCACCCATGGGAGCTTCGCGAACCTGCATATTGGGAAGCCTGCCATCAAAATCACCACCAATTGCTACAATGGAACCAATTTCCCGCAAAGCAATGATAAAGTTAAAGCCTGCTGATATCGCAACAATATCAGTTGCATGAAACCGGGTACGTCCAAGTTTTTCATCATCCCAACCCCAGGTTTCCACGGTTCCGTCTGCACGCAGAGCAGAAGAGAAATCATGTCCTGCTGAGATAGTCACAAAATCATTACCATCCGGTGTATTACTGACCTGGCCACCACTGTCCCTGCCCCAGGACACGATTGTACCGTCTTTTCGGAGTGCGAGACTATGCCTGTTCCCGACACTTACTTCAACAAAATCATTTCCTTCAGGTATCTGGCTGACCTGCCCATCGCTATCCCATCCCCAGGCGACAATACTTCCGGACGGTCTGTCATGAAGTCCCCCCTTGCCGCAACCAATGACCATCATAGCAACTACAATGACAACGTTTAGGAGGTTTCTACATGGCTGCAGAATTTTCATACTTGATCTTTTTATGGTGAAAAAAATATTTGTATACGAATCGAAGACATGGCCATCGCACTAACCTGATGTCTGCGCTGGTTGGTATCACCACCGATAATAAACCGTACAGGTTGACTCAAATCCACGGGCATGCTCCTTAAAGAGCAGATTCTGGAATCTTCCCCAAAGCGAAACCGGTATTTGGTGCCCGGCTCCAATCTTCTTAAATGGACCCTGTGTATCATACGGTCCGTATGTGGAAAATCATGTTTGGTTCCCGAAGTTTGCCACCAATCATTCTCGCCCAATTTCTTAAAATGCACAACAGACTCACGGTCGCCATCGGCCGGTATGGTATGCCAGTCAATAGTCTTAGTGGTTGCAGGGTCCTCCAGTCAGGTGCATAGGAGACTTTCACTCCCAAGTGAATGCGCCCTGCCGGGCGCATCTGAAAGAAGTCCGCACAGCAATGTGCCATGCGGACTTGCATGTGACATGAGGCTTATTTCGGTAATTCATTCGGATAACCGTTACACCCCATGGTACTATTTGATCAACGTCATGCTTTGAGTCAAGACGCGGTGGCCGGCCTGCATGCGGTAGATGTAGGTGCCACTTGCAAATATTGACGCATCAAAATTAACTTCATACCATCCGGCAACTCGTTCCTCATTCACCAGAGTGGCTATTCTCTGCCCTAATGCATTATACACATCCAGCCTCACGTGTGCCAATTCAGGAACGGCATAACGTATCTTTGTAGACGGGTTGAAAGGATTCGGGTAGTTTTGCCGGAGTTCATACGTAACCGGGAGTGCTTCCTGATCTATTGAAGTAGATGTTACTGTTGTAAAACTCCGAGTGGCTGACCAGTCGCTGTAACCGCTATCGTTGCCTGCTCTTATCCGCCAGTAATAAGTAACTCCCAGTTCCAGTTCTTCCGAAATTTGATACTCAGTGCTTACAATTGTTTCCACATCGAGTACTAATTCACTGAAGTCAGATTCCATTGAAAGTTGAAGGTGATAGGTCTCAGCCAGGTCTGATGCACCCCAAGTCAATTGGGGAGTGATTCCCACATCGATTGCTCCATCCTCTGGGGAACCCAGCACAACGATTGCCGGTTGCGCGAGGGGGATATTCTTCCTCACACTGGTATAGATCGGCGGGAATCGCAGATGGGTATTGGCAGGTATGGTAACATCCAGCCATTCCTGGAATGCAGCATCATTTGGAGCCGTCAGATTGGTACCGTCGTAATGGAACACACGCATCTCGGTAGCATTTGCCAGGCTCATGGCCAGTTCTCCGGTCAGGCCTTCATTTCCGGACAGGTCGATACTTTCAATACCGTAGAAATCACCACCAAGGCGGCCCATGTCATAAAACTGGCTTGGAAGCGTCCCACTCAACATATTGTTGGCCAGGTTCAGGGAATCCAGTCTTCTCAGATCACCTATGGACGGTGGGATGGAACCTTCCAGATTATTATCCGCCAGACTCAGATTAGTAAGCAGATTAAGGTTTCCGATCCACCAGGGGATCTCTCCACCCATGCCCAGGCCGGCAAGACCTATATGCCAGATACCTGCCCGTATATCCGGACTGTTAAGCCATTCCGGAATCTCAGGCACATCCATTCCGGTATAGGAAACATCCAAATGGCTGATCATGCTTGTCTCCAGCCATTCCGGCAGTGAACCCGTTAAACCAGGGTTGTATGAAAAGTTCAAAGATGACAGTCCAGTGATATTGCCGAGACTTTCAGGTATGGTACCGGTAAGACCGACATTACTCAGAATAAGTTCACCTAAATCCAGGTTGCCAAGATAGGCCGGAATAGGTCCCACTTCCATCGAAGACATGCCGACTACACCGGGATTTGCCTCATTAAATTCTGAATCGTACGGCCAGTAAATATAGATAGAGTTGTTGCTTGGGCTGTTATCTATAACGATATGGCTAATTGGAGATACTTCGAATTCTTCCGGCAAGCCCCCGGTCAGATACGGGCAGTTTCTAATTTCCAGCCTGTTAGTCAGGTTGGCAAGTTGACCGGGTATATCACCGGAAAACGAGCAGTGGCGGAAGTATATTCTATTCAGATTGGTCATTTCACCGAGAAATCCCGGAATAGAGCCTTCCCAATGCATACCCTGAAACACCACAATATTCAAAGCATCCAGAAACTGGAAGTTTGAGGGAATCGTACCTCCCAAACCGCCTCCGGGAACAGGCATATCTTCACCAAATCCGGCATCGGTCATACCAAGCATTGAATTTCCAACCCATTCTGGAATGGTCCCGGTTCGGTTCGTATTCATGATGAACAAATGCCTGATCTGATCACCAAGATTCTCCAGCCACGGCCAGACCGGACCCGGCTCCAGTGGCATATTGTCTATTTCAATACGGTCTAGATTACTTAGATGACTTAAATCCGGCAAATCACCACCAATGTTGTTGTGGCCAAGTCTGAGTCGACCCATATTGGTCATGTCGGCAATGGATGGAGGCAATTCACCGGTAAATCTGTTGAACCGGAGGTCGAAACGGGACAAGTTCTCAAATCCAGCCAGAACATCAGGTATTACACCATAATAATAGTTTTCCTCATTCTCCAACCGGTCCATAGGTGAATTATCCCGGCCTTCCGGTGCGTTTGCCAGTGCTTCAAAAGGAAATTCACCGGTCATGAAATTACGACTCGTTCTGAATCTGGCCAAACGAGGCAAGTCACCCAGTTCTATGGGTACTTCACCCGTTAACAGGTCCTCGCGAATCGTTAATCGATCCAAATACTCCAGGTTTCCTAGCTCAATAGGTAATTCACCCGGGAGTCCCATGTTGGGAAAAGGCATTTCAATCCGGCGCACTCTCCAATCCGGTTCAACATCAGTACCTGCATTAACGACATTAATTCCTTCCCAGGTGTTGACCGGATCTACCAGCCAACCTCCTTTTACAACCCATGCATCACCATTCATTTGCTCATAGAAAGCGACCAGGGCCAGTGAGTCCGATTCAGGCACTCCAGTATATGGAACTTGAGCCTCCGCGTTTCTGGCTGCCATGGATGAGATGAAAAACATCATGCATAGCAACATCATCGAAGACTTGAACCATGAGCTTTTTATCATAGTATCAATTGTATTCATGTTAATCCTCTTTTTTTAAAAGATTAGCGGCATATATCCTTTATGGATATACACCATGTTATTTTCAGGACAGTTGATTTTGCAAGCCTGTCTGCACGTGTGAAAAAGTGCATGAATACCGACAGCAGCGAATTTACTGCCATTATTTTTGGTTGTACTTTATGTTTTGGTTATCTGTTTTCAAGTTGAGTGAATCAAGTTTCCGGTTATGTGTTTAAGGTTCAGTTTTTTTTAGGTTTTCTTACATTTTTTTATCCATCTTTCTTCTTTAAACTTTCTTGAGGTTGAAATTTTTCATCACGATATTCATTCCTGATCCGGCTCAGAGTACGTACCGCAGTCCAACCGTCATTCTTATGCCTGACCGATAATCCGTTTCGTAGGGATACAGATCCCGGTCTTCGCCATAGATAATCCGGTTAGACCGAAGCAAGTTCGTAGCAGCGCCCCATACACGAAAATTATTCGACAATCGGAAACCCGTTGAAACAGAAAGATCCTTCCAGCCATCACCATAGCGATCCACATAGATAGCCTGGGATGCATGCAATGAGGGCGCCATTACCGGCTCACCGGTCAAGTCAAACAGTGCGGCGGCCGTCCAGTGATAGGCCACTTGCCCTGAGAACCGTCCATAATGATAGTCCAGTGCAGTGTTCACCACATGCGGACTCTGATGCAACATAGCTGTTGCTTCACCGTTGCGCCCATTCTCAAGTTCCGAATGCGTCCATGTGTAGTTGGCGAACATACCCAGGTTGCCCAACCATCCGGGTAAGAAGTCAAGTCCTTGCTGCCAAGAGACTTCTACACCATAGACGGTGGCTTTGTTTTCACTGTTCATATATTGGTACTGCGTCACTTGTACCGTTTCTCCCTCGGGAATGGCAAGTAACGGGAAAGTTTCCTCGATCAAAATGTGCTCTTTCAGAATCGCCATGTTGCTTAATTCTTTATAGAAAACTCCCAATGACAGGGATCCTGTAGTGTTTAGCACCTGATCAAAAATCAGATCCAGATTATCAGAATAAACAGGTTTCAATGCCGGATTACCCATAAAGCGCGAGGTATCGGCGGCATTGCTCAATAAAAATGGTGCTAAAATGCTGTAGTCCTGGCGGAACATGCCCTTCGAATAGGCCAGCCTCAGCTGCGAGTTCTGCAAGGGGAATAATAGCAGCTGTGCATTGGGAAAGACATCCGTATAAGTTGCCGCTTCTTCCACATCTTCGGAGGAATCAAAATTACCATCACCAAACCGATTAAAAAGTGCCTGCCGGCCTTCATAAACTGCATCGGTATGTTCCAATCGCACGCCTCCCAGCAGGGTCAACGGACCTAGTTTCACACTCGCCATACCGTATCCCGCATAGACATTTTCAGTTACGTAATAATTTCTTATTTCCGATCTCCTGAGCATGTCATCTTCATTAATGGTCATCGTAGGCTTGTTGGTGTTCACATACACGCGGGCACTTCGGGTATTGATCAAAAAGGGGATATAGTAGGTATCCATCACCGTTATATCACCGCGTGGGATCGCCTCAAACCTCATCATATCAAATGGACGTGACAACATACTCATCTCCTGATAGGACCGATCCGACAAAGTTGATTGCGCGCTTCCGCCAACTTTCACCGAACCCAATGTAAAAGGTGCCTCCATATCAAGGCGACCGGAAAAGCGACTTTCCAGCTGGTTGTCCACCACGCGATCAAACGGCTGCCGGGTAAGCTGGCGGCGATCCAGTGTCCCATCCTCCAACAATGACCAGTTGGTGATGGTCATCATGGGCCGGGTTCGGTCATCCATATTTATCGAGTAATTCAGGCGTTCGCGCATAAACGAAAAATGATAGTTGTGCTGATCTATATCACTTTGTGTCCATCCCATCCGGTAGTCCAGATTCACCTCATCCAGCAGGTGGCGTCCCTGCAACTGCACCAGATAGTGACGGTCGTTGGATGTCTGCATAATCGCGTTGTACATATAAGCGCCCTGCTCACCCACCAGACCCGTTGAATCCGGGTTGAACCAGTCGCCGCCGGCCCATCGGTTGTTTCTGTGTTGATCTGTAATACGATCATCGTTTAGAATAACCGCATATCCATGAAAACTGGTGCGATTTGTAGGTTGATAGGTCATCTGAATACGGCCGTTAAAGCGCCCCCTCTCATCCAGAGTCAAACCCGGCGATACCTGTTCAATAACATCTACCGGACCATCTCCAAAATTCTCACTCTCATAGATCAAGCCAAGATGCTCATAACCCCTGTTGTCTTTGTGATACGACAGGTTTACAGCCAGTGAAAAATCATCCCGGTATTTCTCGGAATACTGAATTGCTCCGATGTTACCCAGTCCTGTATAGCCAAAAATACCCGGATCGGCTATGCCGCCCATTCGGACGTTCAGTGCACGTTCCCCGGCCGTCTGCCAGGTATTGACCCGCACTACTCCGCTCAACGCCTCAGCATCAATATCCGGAGTGAGCACCTTGATCAGCTCGATATCACGAACCAGGTCTGAGGACAAAATGCCGGTGTCTACGCTCCGTCTAGCCGGATCACTTGATGCCAGGCGCTGTCCATCCAGGGACACACTGTACCTATGGTGTCCCACACCCCGCAGATTCAACTCACCGCGTCGATCAGCCTGCACGCCCGGGAGTCGTAGCAATGCATCACGGACCGAATAATCTTCAAATCGCTCCATCTGCGGAAACGCAAGTACCTTGGTGTGACTTTGTAAAATGGATTTGTGGGACAGGGCCGACGAGTGAGTACCCGTCGTGTCATCGACTTCATCGATAATGCCAGCAGTCCGTGCTATAGCTACGTGAACACCGGAAAACATTACAACCAGCACAAGTATTGAAATGATGTATTTGCCCTGATAAACCAATGCCGGGGGCGAGCCGCTCTTTATTGGATTTCTCATAGTTTTCAATACCTGGTTTTGTTAATAATTCAAAAAGAATAGCGTACTCCAAGACTAACCGTGCGACCGTTAAGCGACTGAATATAGGGGTAGTAGGTCTGATCATAGTAGTAACTGATGCTGCGATGATTCAAGACATTGGTCGCATCTGCCCACAGCCGAAAATTCGAGGTCAGTCGATAGCGCAGAGTCAGCGACAGATCATTGGCTGCATCGCGATATTGATCAAAATAAACCAATCGGCTTATGGGAAAATCCGGAATAGCTGGAACCAGCCTCAAATCACCATACGATGAAATGGAAGGAGATCCCCAGCGATA
>SLQC01000086.1 GCA_007131625.1 Balneolales bacterium
ATATTTTTCGAATTATTTTCTTCAGGAGTCGGATGTGACGTTTGACCTGAAGAATAATAATATGGAAGTTCACAACAATGGAGTGGAGCCCTGGAGGGTTACACTTGTGGATACCGGACTCTCCACAATGACCGGTGGCCGGATCAAACGGATCAGGGACTATATTGACGGGGAAACCTTTTGCATGACCTATGGAGATGGCGTGAGTAACCTGGACCTTCAAAAACTGATTCAGTTTCACAAAGATCAGAATACCCTGGCCACCCTGACAGCCGTTCAGCCTCCAGGGCGATTCGGGACGTTCAAACTGGGGTATGAACAGACGAAAATTGACTCCTTCAAGGAAAAACCGCTGGGAGACGGTGCCTGGATTAACGGTGGATTTTTTGTACTCGAACCGGAGGTTCTGGATTATATAGACGGAGATCAAACCGTTTGGGAACGTGAGCCGATGGAATCACTTGCGAACAACGGTAAATTGGCTGCGTTTAAACATAAAGGTTTTTGGCATCCCATGGATACGCTGCGGGACAAAAATCACCTTGAAGATCTCTGGAATTCAGCAGATTGTCCCTGGAAAACCTGGGGTTGATTAAATGATTTATTTATAATCAGAAATAGGTATCGAGTCATGTATAAATATGTAGTTGTTGGTGGGGGTATAGTCGGGCTTGCAACGGCATATGCGATCAGAAATCAGCATAAAGAGGCTTCCATTCTCATTCTTGAAAAAGAAATCAAAGTGGCCCAACACCAAACCGGACGAAATAGCGGAGTGATTCACTCGGGGGTCTATTATCCGCCGGGTAGTCTGAAGGCCAGGCTGGCAACCCGTGGAAGCCAACGGATTACAGAATTCTGTCAGCAGCATGGGATTCCATACGATCTCTGCGGGAAAATTATTGTTGCAACAGATGAAAGTGAGCTTGAATATCTTAATATTTTAGAGAAAAGGGGTACAAAAAATGGGTTGAATGTTCGCTTGATCGACCAGGTTGAAATGCAGGAGCGAGAACCGCACGTGAAAGGTGTGGCTGCCCTTCACGTACCGGAAGCTGGAATTGTAAGCTATAAACAGGTCGCCAATGTACTACTTGAACTATTACAACAAAAGGGTGTGGAAATACGATTTGGTCATAAGGTAGAGCATATCCATTCGAATGAGAAAATATGTCGTATAATAACATCGAATAAGGAGTTCGAGGCTGAGCATGTTATCAACTGTGGTGGGCTGCAAAGTGACAGAATCGCTGCAAAGTCCGGGGTTTTACTGGAGCATCGAATCGTTCCTTTCCGGGGAGAATACTATGAACTTGTACCAGAACGACGATACCTGGTTAAAAACCTGATCTACCCGGTTCCAAACCCGTCATTTCCATTTCTTGGCGTGCATTTTACCAGAATGATCGATGGCGGTATCCATGCAGGCCCAAATGCTGTGTTAAGTTTGAAAAGAGAAGGGTATAGCAAACTTGCATTTAACGCCGCTGATACCTGGAGTACTCTTACCTACAAAGGGTTCTGGAAACTGGCAGCCGAACACTGGAAAGAGGGGTTCAGTGAGCTCTACCGGTCATTATCCAAAGCCCAATTTGTAAAGAGTTTGCAAAAACTGGTACCCGAGGTGACCTCCGAAGATCTGGTTCCATCACCCTCCGGTGTACGGGCACAGGCATTGTATCCCGACGGTACCCTTGTCCAGGATTTCCTGATTAAGGAAGACGGCAGAGCCGTTCATATTTGCAATGCACCCTCGCCTGCTGCAACCTCCTCGCTTGAAATCGGGCGAATGATTTCAGAAAAAGTCATCAAAACAAAACATAAAAATAAGATAGCTGTATGAAAGTTTTAGTTACGGGAACAGATGGTTATATAGGCTCTATCCTGGGGCCCTATTTAATAGAAAACGGTCATGACGTGACCGGATTGGACACCGGATTTTACAGGTCCGGCTGGTTGTACAACGACAGGGAGAAAACCTATCCCACCTATATCAATAAAGATTTGAGAGATATAGATCTGGATGATCTGAAGGGATTTGACGCCGTTGTTCATATGGCAGAGCTGTCGAACGATCCGCTGGGAGAGGTGAATCCGGAAATCACTTATAAAATCAATCATAAAGGAAGTGTCAAAATCGCAAACCTTTGCAAGGAAGCCGGTATTGAGCGATTTGTTTATACTTCTTCCTGCAGTGTTTACGGGGTGGGCAACGACGAGTACAAAACCGAGGAGTCGGAGCTGAATCCGCAAACTGCGTATGCAGAGTGCAAGGTCCTGGTGGAGCAGGATGTCTCGAAGCTTGCCGGTGAGAGTTTTTCACCCACGTTTCTGAGAAATGCGACAGCCTACGGGGCTTCACCGAGGATGAGATTTGACATTGTGTTGAACAATCTTTCCGGGCTGGCCTGGACTACCGGCATGATCAAAATGATCAGTGATGGAATGCCGTGGCGTCCGCTGGTGCATGTCCATGACATATGCAAGGCGATTCGCTGTTCGCTGGAAGCTCCGCGGGATATCATTCATAACCAGGTACTTAACGTGGGCGACACCAAAGAGAATTACCGGGTCAGGGAGATCGCGGAAATTGTCGGAAATGTATTTACAGGGTGTGAGGTAACCTTTGGCGACAGTGGAGGGGATAATCGCAGCTACCGGGTTTCCTTTGATAAGATCAAAGAGACGTTGCCCGGATTTTCCTGTGATTTCGATGCAGAACGGGGTGCCCGGGAACTATACGATATCTTTCAGCGGGTAGACATGAAACCGGAAATATTTAATGACCGGCCCTATACGCGGCTGAAACAATTGAAATTCCTGATGTCTACTAATCAGGTCAACAACGAATTATTCTGGAAATAGATATGATATTCAAGGGAACGAATTTACAAGATGCGTTCATCATTGATCTTGAAAAACATCAGGATGAGCGGGGGTTTTTTGCCAGGGTGTACTGTGAGAAGGAATTCCGTGATCACGGTATAGATCCGGGAGTTGTTCAGGCCAATGTCTCCTATAACAAATTCAGTAATACGCTGAGAGGATTTCATTATCAGGCTGAACCGTATGGTGAGGCAAAATTGATGCGATGTACGAAGGGATCGATCTATGATGTGATCATAGATGTTAGACCTGATTCTCCGAGCTACAAACAGTGGATCGGAGTAGAGCTCACTGAATCCAATCACAGGATGTTGTACGTACCGGAAGGATTCGCACACGGTTTTATTACCCTGCAGGATGAGACGGAAGTGACCTACCTGGTTTCCGAGTTTTATACACCATCTGCAGAGAAAGGCATTCGATGGGACGACCCGGCCTTCGGAGTGGAGTGGCCGGTGGAAGTAAAGGTGATTTCAGAAAAAGATCGAAATTGGCCCGATTACAGGGATTGAAATGACAGTAAAAATTTAATTGTCATGAATCAGTCAGATTATAAAATGCTCGATATTAAGTTTGGTGAAGAGAGTCTTAATTTATTATCGGCTCATCGGTTTTCCCTGCATTTGGTTATGCAAATCCAACTCTGACAATCTTTGTACTGTCGATTCACGTGTCCGATCATTTAAAGAAGAAATTAAACGTATATTCTTATTCAGAGCATATTCAAATAAAGTAACAGACCGAATAAAATAATTTTTCATTAGAAAGGCTAAGGGTTAATAGCCATGCAAAATCCGCTTGTTACAATTGCAATTCCAACGTATAACAGAGCAGATAGTTATCTGAAACATACACTCGAATGCGCAATAAATCAGACGTATGAGAATATTGAAATATTAGTGTCTGATAACTGTTCAACAGACCACAC
>SLQC01000155.1 GCA_007131625.1 Balneolales bacterium
ACCGATGATTCCCATCAAAGCTTTTTCTCCTTCATCCAGAATGGGGAGCTTGCGAACCAGAGTAACATCCCCACAACCATCATTTGCGTATACATTTCGAAAGATATGATCTCGTTAAATACCAGAATGGAAGGTACCACTGTAAGCACCAAACCGGTAAAGGACAGAATTTTCAAAAGTATGATCATGGTATTGCAGTTTGATTGTAATGGTAACAAATAGAAATAAGAAATATGGAACAAGGAATGCAGGAAATGAGATAAAAAGCAACCGATTCGGCCCTTTACATCCCGGGTTTCCATGATTTTCACAAGGCAATCCTTATCTCATAAACGCTTCAGTCAATCCACCGTCGACCGGGATAATATGACCGGTGGTATTTTCAAATCTGGAACTGAGCAACATGCATATGGCTTCTGTTTGATTGTTCAATGTGATTGCTTTTTTTGTCAGTGTTCTGCCAGAGTAATATTCAGCCAGCCGCTTTTTCAACGATTCGGTGTCTTCTTTGTGGTCAAACGCAATGCCATATTTTTTCAGCGATGCGATGACCCGGTTACGGGGAAACATGCTGCTGCCTTCCACAACGGTTGCCGGTGCAATACCGTTGACGCGTATTTCAGGAGCCAATTGAATCGCTAATTCTCTGACAAGATGATTTGCTGCTGATTTGCTGGTATCATAGGCCATACTTCCGGTTTTTGGCACTACGGCATTAACACTGGTCGTTATCACAAAACTTCCTTTCAGCCCCTGTTCGGCCCATATTTTTGAAGCTTCATCAGCGATATAGTAGAGTCCTTTCACATTGATATCATAACTTCGCACCCAGTCATCATCGGAGACTTTGCCATTTTCGTCGGGAGTCGGGAAATATCCGGCAGTAATGGCAATATGATCAATGCCTCCATAAGCAAGCAGAACATTTTTCAAGGCGTATCGAACCGATTCTCGATCGGTAATATCGCATTGCAAACCAATGATATCACCAGATCCACTAATTCCTGATCCTGCAACACCTATTCCCATACCAATACGTTCCAGTATATCGCCGGCGGTTTCTTCTGCTGATGCTTTATTTAAATCAAGTGCCGCTACGGTTGCTCCATCCCGTATCGGTCGGGAAGCCAGTGCTTTGCCGATGCCGCTGCCTGCGCCAATTACAACTATGATCTGACGCGAGAACTCCTTTTCCGGAGGCATTCTCCTGAGCTTTGCCTCTTCGAGAGCCCAATATTCAATGTCAAATGCTTCCTGCTTGGGCAATGCGGTATAATTCCCAACAGATTCCGCACCACGCATAACGCCTATAGCTGCATTGTAAAACTCTGCAGTTACTCTGGATTCACTCTTGTTTTTACCCCATGTGACCATCCCCATTCCAGGGATCAGAATTACCGTTGGATTGGGGTCCCTCATGGGCGGAGATGCTTCATCTTTGTGATTCCGATAATACTCCTCATAATCCCTGCGATACTGATCAAGTCCGGATGTGATTTTCTCCTTGAGTTCACCGGGTTCGCCGGGACTCCCGCTTTGAGGATTCCAGTCCACATAGAGTGGCTTGATTTTTGTCCGCAGAAAATGATCCGGACAAGAGGTGCCCAACTCTGCGAGATGCGGAGCATCATTTGAGTTAATAAACTGAAGGGTATGTTCATCATCCTGAATGGTCCCTATAAAGCGTCTCTGGTTGCTTATCTGTCCGCGGAGAAACGGAAGGATATCAGCTAACTTTTTACGACGTTCATTTTCGGGCAGCGGTTCATATTTGGCTCCACCAAAAGTCATTTCCTGTGTGTCGTGTTCGTTGAGAAAAGCAGCTGCGCGGTTAACAAGATTAATACTGCGATCATAGCAATCTTTGTCATCGTTGGCCCAGTTGATCAGACCATGGCCGCCCAGAATGATTCCTTTAATGCCGGGTTTCCGGTTTATTATATCCTGCAGTTTCAGTCCCAGTTCGAAACCTGGCCTCATCCAGTCAACCCAGGCCATATCGTCACCGTAAATCTTCGTCATCAACTCCTTTCCATTATCGGCTGTAGCAATTGCAATAACCGGGACAGGATGAGTGTGGTCGACGAATTTATATGGTATGAAGCTGTGCAGTGGAGTATCGATGGATGGTGCTCTTGGATTCAGGTTAAAAGTGCAGTGAGAATACATCTCAACCATATAATCTTCGTTCGGAGTCTTTAATCCTTTATGTTCGAAGCCCTGATAAATTTCTTGCAAGGAGATCAGCTTGTCCTGATACAGGGAGGAAAAATTTGATCTGTTCGCTGTTCTAAGATCACCTCCGGAACCTTTTACCCACATCACCTCAACAGGTGTGCCATAGATGGGACCCTTCTCCATCAACTTGCTCGAAGTGTTTCCACCGCCTGTGTTATTTATATAGGAGTCACTACCGAGCAAGTTCGACCGGTAGACCAGCCGGCCAACCGGGTCGAGTTGTCCAGCAGCTGCCTGGTCCCATTTGTTTTCAACTTGTCGGAAATACATATTCTTGTTGTTCATAGCATATTAACCTCAGCATTTACATGATTCCAGTTGTTCATAGCATATTAATCTCAGCATTTACATGATTTTTCTGAAACAACTTGCTCAAAAAAGTGTAGAGTATGACTGCAATAAACCATCCTGGTAATCCAAGGAAGAAAATCTCAACACCAAAATACAGATTAATACAAAGGCACATTGTAAGGGTCAGAAACCATGTCAAACCTGCAGCCATGTTAAATGTAATTCCTGTTTTCTCGGCATAGTTACTGGTGAGATTGAGTTTATTAAAGAACATCACATCCATGAAAATCACAGCTCCCATCGGCATTAACACCAACCCATAAAGAGCTACAAAATCCAGTAAATTCATCACCAATGCCGGGAAACACGCCATAATGGTTGTCAGAACACCTGTAAAGAGGGTCACTTTCCAGCGTTTCCAGTCGGGAGTAATTGCCTGGAAGGCGAGACCTGCTCGATAGATGGTCGGGTTGGCGGTAGTCCAGCCTGCGATAACCACACAGATAGCCCCGGCTATACCGGCACTATTATATGCGATAACTCCGGGTGCGACGGCACCTGCTGCTGCTGCCATCAGAATACCCGATGAAAGCCAGGCCAGAAAATGCCCGAAAAACATCCCGGCTGCAGAAGAGAATCCCATGTACCACTTTTTTGCAAATCGCAATATTGACATATCCGACATACCGATATGCATGGCCATATTGGCAAACCATGAAAAAAACACCACATGCCAAAAGGTAAATTTTGAAAGGCCGGCTAACGGTACGCCTGTCCAGATCCGATCCTTGGCAACAGGCCAGAAATCGGATATCGAATGGACACCCAGGCCAGGTAAAACGGCAATAGCTGCAGCAATAAATACCAGAAACATCCAAGGGAAACTGATATTGGCAAAACGGGCTACGTAGTCATAACCGGCTATAGCTACTACAGTAATGACGAAACCCACAGCAAAAACAGTAAAAATCCATCCAATGCTTGTCGGAAGCCAATCTTCGAGACCCGGCATTGGTATATTAAATGGCAAACCGACGGCTGTAGCCGCAACGGTAATCATGGCCCCGGCCAAAAAGCAGAACATGATGGCATTTACAATATTGTAAATTTTTGCAAGATTGCCCCCGCAAATTTTTTTCAATTGCCAGTAAAGCGTCAGTTTGGTTTTTACAGCAATAGGAGCGCATAAAAATGACCAGCTCAAAACAGCAAACAAGTTCCCAACCAGGAGTCCCAGGATCAGATCTACAGCGGAAACACCGTGAGCAACGAAAAGAGCG
>SLQC01000294.1 GCA_007131625.1 Balneolales bacterium
CGGACGCTACGCACTCCCCATCAAAAGCGACCTCGAGCAAAAACCACCCGACCTGTTTATCTGTGGACATACTCATATTCTGAAAATTGCACGGGATAAAGAAAAAAGGAGCATGATCTATATGAATCCGGGTGCAGCTGGCCGACAGGGGTTTCAGGAATATCGAACTATTGTCCGGTTTAAACTCCAGCATGGAAAGCTTCGGGATGTAGAGGTAATCAATCTCGGACTGCGATCGGCAAGGTGAATCGCTGAACTAATATGGCCGAAAACTGTTGAAATGGTACATCGTATCAGCTCCGAAAGGATTGCCTCAATGTGTTGAGTCTGGTTTGTGCCGGACTTATGACTTCTTTTGACGGTCGACAAGTGTTCCGACATTAAGTGCCGATTGCAAAACCAGCGGAATGCCTCCGCCGGGATGAGTGCTGCCACCGCAGAGGTAGAGGTTGTCGAACCAGGGGGATTTGTTTCGGGGTCGATTGAAAGCAGCTCTTCGGGTGTTGGAACTGGTTCCGTAGATACTTCCACGGTTGGCTCCATACAATCGTTCGAAATCGGCCGGTGTGATCGCTTTCCTGACCACAACGGACTCTCTGAGGTTTTCCAGACCGCGGTCTTCCAATGTATGAATAATGTGATCCGTGTACGTTTCCTTCCATTCGTGCCATTGATGGCCGTTTTCAATAGTAGGTGCATTCACAAGCAGGGATAGATTCGAGCAGCCCTGAGGGGCATCATCGGGGTCGGTCAGGGACGAGTTGGTGAGATAGATGGTCGGACCGACAGGCAACTCTTTTTGTTCAAAAATTGCCCGGAACTCGTTTTCGTACTGATCCGAAAAAAAGATATTGTGATGCTCCAACTGTTTATATATGCGATTGATCCCCAGCATGACGACAAAGCCGGAGCAGGAGGGTTCCATTCGGGATATTTTGCGTTTTCTAATCCTTGATAGTGCATTTTCCGGAAGCAAATTCAAATAGGTGCAGGTCGCATCGCAATTGGCGATTATTGCATCGGCCTCGTAAAGCGCTCCGTTGATCATCACACCGGAAATGCTCCGTTTTTTGGCGGGATCGGGAACAATGAGATCGATTGGAACATCGGTATGAACTCTAACGCCGCAGTTGTTTGCCAGTTTTAGTAGCGACTCTGCAAGCCGGTACATTCCACCCGGGATATAATAACCGCCAAGGTGCATTTCCACATACGGAATCACATTCAGCGTGGCCGGTGCAAGGTAGGGGGACGACCCGTTGTAGGTCGAAAAATGCTTGAAGAGTTGGCGCAGCCGGGGAGAGCTGAAGTGGTCATCCACCCGTCTGGAAACCGTGGAGAAAGCGTCGATCCTCAGCAGGTCGGAAATGCTTTTCGCCGAAAGATCGCGGAAACGCTGTAGTGGATTGAAGAGAAATGATTTAGAAGTACGTCGATATAAATCAGCGCTGTAATCGAGAAATTCGTCCCATACGTCGATATCCTCCGGCGCAATACGCATCAATTCACTACGGTTTTTTTCAGGATCGGAAAAGTGGTTGAAAACGGTCCTGTCAGAAAACTGGTACCGGCAGATCGGATCAAGGGTTTTCCACTCGAGGTAATCGGACGCTTGCTGCCCGCACTGCTCAAAGACCTTTTCGAGAACAAATGGCATGGTCAGCAGACTCGAACCGGTATCAAAACGATAACCGCCGATGTTGATTTCCTGCATTTTTCCACCCACGGTTTCGTTCTGCTCGAACAAGTCCACTTTATGACCCTGTGAAGCCAGGATGGCTGCTGCGGACAGTCCGCCGAGTCCCGCTCCGATTACACTGATTTTCATCCGTTTATTTTTTTCTAGTGTCTTTCGTCAGATGGAGCACCCGTGATTCATTCAAGCAGCGGTGTGTCAGAGATTTTGAACATGGATGTTTCATGTGTTTACGATATTATCGTAACTGTAGAACGGCCACAGATTCAATATGATATGTCCTGGGAAACATATCGACCGGCTGGACCAGCTGCACATCATACAGATCAGCAAGCATTGCCACATCACGCGCCTGAGTCGAGCTGTTGCAGCTCACATAAATAATTTTCCGGGGAGCCAGTTTTTTTATTTGTTTGATAACCTGCTCATGCATACCGGCACGGGGAGGGTCAGTGATAATGATTTCCGGTTTTCCATATTGGTCGATGATGTCATCGTTGAAGGTATCTTTCATATCCCCCTGTTCAAAAACGACATGCGAGACGTCGTTGTCGGCAGCATTTTCACGGGCTTTGGTTATCGCTTTTGAATTTAATTCAATACCCACAACATTTTGAGCCTTCCGGCTCACATAAAGGGTCAGAGTCCCCACACCGCAGTAAAGGTCGTAGATGGTCCCGGTAGGAGCTTGACCGACCGCATCACTGACTACACCATATAGTGTTTCGGCCTGTAAGGTATTGGTTTGGAAAAAGGTGTCGGTATCGATTCGGAAACGATACTCACCGAGGTATTCCCGAATGAATCCGGATCCGTGAATCACATTCTGGTACCGCCCCGTCGAGGTGGGTGAGCGGGTATCATTGAGAGTGTTGACAATGGTGGTGATTTCCGGAAAAGTAGTGAGCAGAAACTGCGAGAGTGGGGCAAGTGTTTCCGGCTGGTCCAAACGGGTCACCAGATTAACCATCAGATCGTCGGTGTGAACAGCGTTCCGGATGACCAGGTGGCGCAAGTATCCGGTGTGTTTGTGGGTGTTATAAGGCTCCAGGTTGTTTTCTTTTGCGTAGGACCGGACGGCATCGAGAACCCGAAAGGAAATAGGATGCTGCAGATGACACTCCTCAAGGTTCAGAATACGGTCATACCGTCCGGGTACATGAAGGCCAAGGGCGAAATCCTTGTCCGGAATCGGCTCGTCGGACTGAATCTCCGTGTCGGTCAGCCAGCGCCGATCCCCGAATGTATACTCCATTTTGTTGCGATAGTGGTACGGCTCCGGTGCACCGATAGCCGGTTCAATCTGCAGATTGCGGAATCCGCCTATTCGTTGAAAATGATCGGCGACATGACGCGATTTGTAGGCCAGTTCCCGATCATATGGAATATGCTGCCATGTGCAGCCGCCGCAGACGGCGGCATGCCGGCATTTGGGTGTCACGCGTTCGGGAGAAGGGGAGAGAAGCTCAAGCAGAACCCCTTCCGCGTACTTTTTTTTCTTTTTAATGATGCGAATGCGGACACGGTCACCGGGTGCGGTGTTTTTGACAAAGACAGCATAATCTCCGACTTTACCGAGGCCTTTACCCTCGAAAGCAGCCGAGGTAATATCCAAATCCAGTTCGCGTCCTTTTTTTACCGGTGATGGTGGCTGTTGCTGATTCATTTATTGGATCTTCTCACCTATCAACTCCTCACCAGGGATTTCGTACGTTTCAAGGAGCAAGGCATAGGATTCTGTTTCGGTCTCTCCGTGAGATAATCGGGACGAAGCCAGGTCAAATTGCTTCATCGATACGACATTCAGCGTCTCGAGAAACCGCAAAGCGATCCGGGGGTGTCTTTTGCCCAGTGTCTGATAGTCGGAAATAAAAAAACCGTAAAGAATGCAGTCGTTGATGCAGCGGGCTGAGGCTTTGCGCCGAATCAGAAAGTCGACACTGAACGCACCAAAACTCTCGGGAGAATGCAGCTCCGTCAATGGAACTACCTCCGCTTTTGGAGAGCGCTGATAGCGCAGCTCAACCGAACCCTGCTCTATCAGGTACAGTCCGGTAC
>SLQC01000267.1 GCA_007131625.1 Balneolales bacterium
ATATCCAGCCGTTTATATAAAACATCGGAAAGTAAGTGTGCCCACTTTTCCCGGTCAAAATGTTCAAGCACGAAGGAACGGCTGTGGGCTTTCATTTTTTTCAATTCACCGGTGTTGTTTTTCAGTTGCCGGATGGTTTCGACAAGCAGATCCGGGTCTTCCGGGGTAATGGTGACCGCCGCTCTGCTGGCAGCTCCGACTTCTTTAAGCAGCCCGTTTGCCATGGATATCACCGGTATTTCACAAGCCAGATATTCAAAAAACTTGACGGTAATAATGGATTCGAACACGCGGGTATTATAAACCGGGTTGAGTCCCACATCTAGGGAGGATATATAAGCGGGTATTTTGTTGTGATTTTTGATGCCCAGCCATTTTACATTCTTCGGCTTATAGGAGTTCAGCAGTTCTTTCAGATGGGACGATCTGCTGCCGTCTCCGATGATGACAAATTCAATATCCGTATCACTTTCAAGTTGCTTGGCTGCCTTGACCACGGTATCCAGGTCATGAATCACCCCGATGGTGCCCACATAACCGATACGAAATTTGTTTCGGTCCAGTACTTCATCAAGGTACTCATAGGGATTTTCCACCGGTTTGAAGCGGCGGGTATCCACCCCGTTGTAAATCACAAATGTATTGGCGTCCGGACAGGTTTTTTTAATGAGCTGTTCCGATCTATGCGTGACCGGAATTACCAAATCAGCTTTTTTATACAACCATTTTTCGAGCCATTTGCTGATCTTGTAAGTGATGCTGTTTTTCTGTAAGTGTCCGGTTTCAAGGGCGGCATCAGGCCATATATCACGCACTTCAAAGAAAAACGGAACACGGTAAAGTTTTGAAAGCAGAAGACCACTGACGGCGCCAAAAATCGGCGGAGAGGTGGCATAAACAGCATCGTATTTATCCGGATGGCTAATCCCGTAAATTAAACTACTCAACATAAAGGAACCGAATATCACAATTTGCTGAAAAAAATTCTCTCTTCGGGTCGGAATGACCCATGAACGAATGACCGAGCCACGTGCTGATTTGGTGATATGAAACGACTGCCCCTGATATTTTTTCAATATTTGTCCGGATGGATAATTAGGCATTTCACACAATACATCCACTTCCCATCCCTTGTCGGATAAATATCTATTGAGCGACTCCGCGCGCGTTGCGCCGGCTCCGGTTTCCGGTGGGAAGTACTGTGAGAGAAAAAGTAGTTTCATTTGCAAAGTATACGAAAACCGGTGATGTCAGGCTTGCGGTAAATAAATTGATTGCAGACGCCCGAACATCAACCAAATCCGACCGTGCTGAAAAAATCAAAATTATGGTTATTATCAGAATATTACATGGGTAAATCCAGGCTTGATTCCCCGACGTTCCTGCGATTAAGGACATCATGGTAAATGGTAAATAAACGGTTCAGCACAGACCGGGAATCAAATTTGTGCCGAATGCTTTGACGGATATTTTGCGGTTTGTGGGCAAAGGATCCGGACAGCACCTGCCGGATGCCCTCGGCAAGCTGGCCGGGTGATTCGATTTCAACCAGAATTCCGTTATCATCGTTCACAATATCTTCGGGACCTCCGCTTTTGGTAGCGACGACCGGCTTGCCGCAGGCTATGGCTTCTGCCACCGACAGTCCGAAACCCTCCCGGCGACTCGGCAGTACCGTCACGTCGCATGCCTGGTAATAGGTTGTAATATCGCTGTGGGGGACCGGCGGATACAACGTGATGTTCAGACGACGACGGATTTCACCGACCATACGGTTCGAATACCGGTCACCCGGCACATTCCCGATAAGGTGAAACTGCACATGATCCTTATCGAAGGTTTTTGCTGCTTCAAGCAGTACATCAATACCTTTTTCATATCTGATATTGGCGACGCACAGAACATGCTGTTTCCCGGGTGCCCACTGCAGGTCATGCAGCAGATTGGTACGATCGTCAACCGGCCGGAAGCGGGTAAAATCCAGGACGTTATAGATAACATGAACTTTGGAAGCCAGTTCCGGCAGCTCCCGGATGATATCTTCCCGAAGGGTTTTCCCGACCGTCAGAACAGCCCGTGTGGATCGCAGGCATTCGTCAAGAAGAAAGCGCAGGCTTCCCGGCTGGCGGGTCTTGTACCAGTCGCTCCCGTGGATGGTCAGCACAGTGGGCACACCGGCCGCCTCGAGAGCAGGGATGGCCAGTGCGTCGGGATAGAGCCAGTGAAAATGGGCCAGAATACCGGATCCCCGTGTAATATTCGGGTCAAAACCGGAATTCTGTGTAATGCGCGACTCAACTCCCGATTCACGTTTCAAACGCGGTACAAGTGCGGCGGTGATATTGCGTTGTATGATTTTAGGGAACTGTTTGTGCGGAAAAGACAGATAATGCACACGCTCGGCTTCCCGGTCAGCCAGAAATGGAGCATGGGTATAATCCCATTTGCGGGTGAACGGCAATGCACGGACGGTGGGCACGAGCATGTCGGCGGGAGCTTTCCCGGTGATATTCAGAAACAGTTCGCGTATGAAGGTTCCGCGCGCCGGATACGCTTTGTTGGGATACAGGTGGGATATGACGATAATCTTCATATCCCAGAACCAGGCCGGTTAAGGTAAAAACGTTGGGCGAAGATCAGGCCGATGGTCGCCCAAAGGTTGGTATTCATCAGACCGCCGCCGTAAAACTGATAAAAGATCAGAAATGCGGTAAGGGTGCTGATAAGGGCCGTGGCAATGACTCTGTTGTGGATATCGGTTGACCGGCGGATATTGGAAGCGGCAACCCGGTAGATGGCAATCATCAACAACAGAAATAGTCCAAAACCGATGACCCCGAGTTCGGCAAGAATTTCGTAGATCACATTATGCGGTTCCACGACACCGATAGATTTCTGGGTAGAGAAATAGTTGGTGAACATTTCGGGAAATCCGCGAAAACCGACGCCGAGCATGTACGAATCAAAAAACATGTGCATCGCCGCGATACCCAACATCATACGGATCTTGGATGAATCATCGGCCGAACCGGCGAATATATCCAGAAGCCGATTGAACATACCCACAGTGAGGTCTCTCAATTCGGGAACGGCAAGAATAATAATGATGATGGCACAGGCCGTCAAGCCCATCATTTTATACTGCTTGTAGTAGATGACCAGCATCATCAGCAGCACGGCGGAGGCGATCCAGGCGCTTCGCGAATAGGTGGATGCAAGTCCGGCAAGCAGTACCAGGGTCACTCCCAGCGCGGCGGACCGTTTCAGGATGCTGGTTTGCGACAGGAAGATGGAGGTGGTAAAAGCAATGGGAAGAAAAAAGAGCGTGGCGAAAACATTCGGGTCTTCGATGGTGATCGCACCCCGACCGATAATCCGGGTTCCGCCGTACCGGAGATTCATGACCGCCGTAAACGGATCCAGCAGGGCTGCGTGGACAGACAAGCTTCCCAGTATCACGGCCATGAAGGTCATTAAAAAAAATATGGCGTAAAAATGTTTGCGCTCTTTCAGCAAATTCACAATCACATATACCATGATGATCAAAAAAATAATGCGACTCAAATTCAGAAGTGCGCTCTCCCGATTTGGGCTGTAAATAATGGAGAAACTGATCAGTGTCAGAATCAACAGTAGTTCCAGTTCAATACCGAGAATTTGAAACCGCTCCTTGTTGAAGATGAGGTAGTGCAAGAAGCAGACCAGGATGAGGAGTAAAAGTAGCACCTGAAACAGTGTCAGTGGAACAGTACCTTCCGGAATAATTTGAATGACTCCGCCAAGATATGTCGCACCAAACATTGGAATTAAAAGCAGTATTGGCTTTACTAATGTTTGAAAGGCAAGGAATCCAAAAACAAAAATGAGCAGTATAAAAGGGGCAACATAAATTGACCCGATCAGGTATGTCAGGATGAAAGTCGATATATATAACAAAAAAGCCCCACCAATCAACCAGAGTTGTCCGGACGGTTTATCCCATAGTTTGGTCAATGCATCTAACACCGCAGTCCAGTTTAGGATTCGGATGGTGAGGCACCCTTATTAGAAGACCGAAACCGCATTTGTTCCCGGAGCTCCTGAATTTTTCGATAGTTTTCAGTTCCTTCCCTTCTGCCTTTCTCTATCATTTCACGGAAAAAGATAATGGAAAATGCCAGGAAGATACTGAAAAACATCCCGCCCAAAACGATAAATGCTCTTTTCGGGCCATCTTTGTATGTTGGGATTACCGGCTGGTCAATGATCTGAATCCCCCTGCGGTTCGCTTCCACCACCATTTTCTGGCTCTCGTATTGCGGATATATCGCTTCCATGATTTTTGCCTGTATTTCTACGTCACGGTAGAGTCTGAAATAGATTATGCCAAGCTCAGGCAAATCGAGAAGCGGATAAAATCCGGTTACCGGCAATGTCTGTGCATCACTTTTCTGCATCATCGTTTCAAACTGGCGGTCGTATTCTGCTTTGGCCCGTTGCAAATTACGCAGTTCCGAGTTATCTGGTCCCACTGAATGGCTTAAAACGGCAATTTTCATCTCGGTTTCAATACTTGCCGCTTTCAGTGAAGCCAGTTGACTAATAATTTCAGCTGCTTGATCCCGCACCTGAATGATCCCGTACTTCTCCTGAAATGCGAGCAACGTATCTTCAGCTGTTTTCAGCTCTTCAATATTTCGATTAAATCGTTCTTCGATAATATTCAGCTGTTCGAGGGAATTATCCATGTTGATGTCTCTCACTTTCATGTCAAGTTGATCAAGTATGTACCGGGTCACCTCATAACTCAACTCCGGGTCATTACTGGTGAAAGAGAGTTCGATGGAGTGGATGGGATTGAACCCGAATCCACCTTCACGGTTTTCTGCAATGTCAATGCTTTCATTTAACTTAAGAAGAAGGTGCTCCATGATGTCGGTGTTATATATCTCCTGAAAATTAAACCTGGAGATGACATCTTCACGAAGTTCACGTCCTCTCAGGATGGTAATCATTACCTCGGAATTAACCTGGGGAAAGTCCATCGGAAGCTGCATGGTACTGCCGAGAAGGCCCCCAATTCCTCCTGGAAGAGTTCTCTGCTGGGTAGCCGGAATAAATGTACCGGAAGATTTATAAGAATGGGGCCAGATCAGGCTGATTATCAATGCAACAAGTGTAATGGAGAAAACCATCTTGAAAATAAAGAACTTGTGCTTGGCAATGGTTACGAGGACATCCAGGATGTTTATTTCGTTCTGCTTTTCTTTACTCATTTTTTTCTTGGAATAGACTTGAAATCGTGGTAGAAACTCAACGTGTGACAGCTATATAAGCTGTTATGATACTGGTGATAGTAGTAAGGCCAGTCATGATCAATTGTATATTGCTGTTGCGCTGGGTACGCTTCTGAAGATCGTAATTCCGGTGGGCTTGCAGTTCGTCGAAAGGAACCCGGTCAACAAAAACCAGATCCCCTGGTTCAATCGTTGTCTGATCCGGGCGATACCATGAATTGGTCTGCGATTTGACAATGAATATCCGTTCTTCATCGGCAGAGAGCGCAAATCCGCCGGCATTGGTTATGTATGCGTCAGTCGACCATTCCGCGCTGAAGTTGTAATACCCCGGGTTGTTCACCTGCCCGAATACAAATATTGTGCCGTCATTTTTAGGGATAAAAAGCCGATCTTCGCTTATCAGATAAACCTCTTTCAACTGTTCTTCGTCAGTCAGATCTATATAAACTCTGTTTAGGATCAGCTCCGCTTCCAATTCGAGATATTCAAATCCCTGTTCAAATTGGTCGGATGTTCTGGTGAGAGTAGTCGGATCAAAGGCCGGGAATGATCCGAATTCGGTCCTTCCAGGTTGTGAGCGCAACAGATAAGCAGCTTGCGGTAGCGCTTTGTCGGTAAGACCGCCTGTCGTTTGTAACAAGTCATATAGCGTTGTTTTCCCGTCTTCTATGGGGAAACGACCGGTAAATTGTGCCTCACCGTAAACAAGGACACTGTGTGATGTACGTTTGTCGCGATTGTACGGGATGACAATCCGGTCATTCGGAAGGACCTCATATTCAGCTATGGAAGCTGAATCGTCAAGCACGAATGCCTGCAATCCCTGTTCGGTGAGCCTGTGAACGCGGATTGTTTGGTCTGCCGCATCGTATGTGGTCCCACCGGCCATTCGTATTAGCAGGTCGATGGTGTCGTCCGGACGGTATTCGACGTCGAGCGCCCTGTTAACCGCACCGGTAATGGATACTCTTGGATTGTAGAAATGGAGTCGTGTTATATTGATAATATCATCCTGTTGAACGACGGGATTTGCATCCTGATCCCCGGTTTTCATATATCGCACTAGGTCGCCGCTTTCCTGAGTACCATCTGCCCGGTTTATCATTATGTTGCGGAGTGAATATTCCCGACCTTCGATGAAATCTGAAGGATATTTATTGGCGAGCATCACCATCGGTGACATGGGGTCCTCCATGACAGGACCGCCTTCACCCTCTGCTGGAACTTCCGGCTGAAAGAATGACCGGTAAACAGCCTGATCCAGTCTTGTCTGTGCAAGAACGAGCTGAGGACCGGAAAAGGGGGGGGTTCCTATGACATGAACTTTGATGGTCCGGGGATGCTCAAGTACTATCTTTGCATGGGTATCGGGTAGTTTTTCGGTTACTTTTTTACTAATTAGCGCCTCAGCTTCATTGAAAAGAAGATCGCCAACCCTGATTACCCCGACCTCCGGGATCATGATTGTGCCTTGGCTGTTCACTCGCAGCCCCCGAATTGATCCGGTTACATTTCCCTCGAGTGATATTCCTAAAAGGTCTCCCGTACCTATTTTATAGGTATCTATGTCAATAAATCCTTCATAAAAACTTGAAATGGAAAGCTGTATTCCCAGTTCGTCAAGAAAAAGAAACTGGCTAAAATCCTGACTTGGTTGTACGCTGAGCGGTCGTCGCTGTTCGCTTTGCCCTTGTTGCGCCTCGACAGCAGTTGCAAACAGACTGACAAGCAAAAAGCATACAGCCCAAATGATTACTCTGTGTGCTCGTATATACATAGTAAGATTGGAAATGATAGAAAAAAAGATGAGATGCGTTTGCTAGCGGGAATCAGGTAAGTTCACGAAAGAATCTGCTTACTTTTTGTTCGTGAAAGTATGATTCCACCAATTGTTAACAAACAACCAAGATACTGCAAAAAGTGGAGTTTTTCACCCAGGAAAATCAGCCCGAACAGTACTCCGAAGACAGGAACCATGTTTTGCCAGGTACTGGTGCGAACGGTTCCGACGCTTTTGATTCCGAAATTCCAGACGAGCAATGCTATACCGATGGCAAAAAATCCACTGTATGCTGCTCCGCCGTAGGTAATCAGCGATATGGCGTGGAAATCCAGGCGTATCAGCGAGGGTATCGCCACAATGATCAGCATAACGCCTCCGACGGTCATGACAACCGTGGCCAGGGTAAGTGAGGAGTAGATGGCAAGCATGGAGCGAGAGATCAGGGTGTATACGGCAAAAACAAGTGCCGCCGAGACGATGATCAGATCTCCGAGGAGTGTTTGCGACTGCAGGGTCAACCCCTCCTCACCGCCGCCCATGATTAATGCGACACCCAGAAACGCTGTAATAACACCAATTGCCTGGGTACGATACATCTTTTCATCAGTAAACAGATGGGTGAGCAAGGCAATCCAGATCGGAATCATGCCCAGCATAACCGCTGCATTGGAGGCATTGGTGCGATTGATCCCGACAATGAACAGCATCTGGTACAGCAGGGTCCCGAGAATACCCAATAAGATCATTTTTCCGAAATCCTTTCGCTCAATCCGTATTTTGAGTTTTCTGAATCCGACTACAACCCACATAAGCATAATTCCCAGCGAAAAACGGATCGCATTGAAGGAAAGCGGATCGATTTCTGCCAGACTGTATTTAATAACAGAGAAATTCAGAGCCCAAACGAGTACCATAAAGAGTAGATAGAGCTCAGCGGCATTCCGGTCAGTCATACTTTTTTTTATATCCGGATCCGTTTTCAAATGAGTGTAAGGAAAATAGTTTGCATTCAGTAATGTGTAACAGTTTAAATTTTTTAATTTCAAGTGATCACATGGAGCATCCCTGATTAATCATGCGCTCGTGTGTCGATATTTTTCGCCATGGATGTTTCATTGGTGATTGAGAAAGCGTATGATATTGAAAATTTGTATTTTTACATATCTGTCATGACATCAAATATCTTAACTCATTGCAGTGCATGTATTTATGCAGACAAAGAGCCTTTGAGCGAACGTAAGGCAGTAAACATACAAAGTCAACACCAGGCAGTTAACGTGCCATTGCGAATGTAATGTCTTAAAAAATATCTTCAGTGAGCATCAACCATGCGAACGCATCGCAACCTACACAAAAAATAGTAAAATTATTGTGATACAACGTATTCAGACCCTGTTTTTATTATTGGTCATACCCGTTAACGTCGGGTTTGCTTTAACTCCCATGTTTGCACATGCCATGCTGGATCCGAGCGGGTGGCTAAGCAACGGATTGATCGCCGCAATTCTGTTTTCCATGGCGCTGAGCCTTTATTCCATTTTCCTGTTTCGGGATCGGCATAACCAGATACGCTGGGTGCAACGCTCCATGTTGTTTCAGCTGATCGCTTTTGGCATGATTATCGGGATCTTCTTCACGGTCGGGCGTATCGGGTTGCATCTCCTTCATGAGGTTTACTCAACCGGCTTGCTCTTTTTCGGAGTGATCCTTCAATATCTCGCCCTTCACTTCATCAATAAAGATGAAAAACTGGTGCGGTCGATGGATCGCATTCGCTGATAGCAGCTTATGAAGTTACCAATCGGAGATCAGGGGTCACTGTTCGCTCAGATACATCCCCGCATTGTGATTATGCTTGTCGCAGGGTTGGGCATGTTCGCCTTTGCGCCTATTCTGGTGCGCGTTGCCGGTGATACCGATCCGTTCGCCTTAGCTGCCATCCGCACTGTAACGGCAGCTTTGCTGTTGCTACCGTTCTGGCTGATTCGCAGAAACCAGGCCGACAGTTTTTTTGACTGGCGCGACAATATCAATTCCGTCATTGCCGGGGCCGTGCTCGGATTCCATTTCATATTCTGGATTCTCGCTCTGCAGAACACCTCTATCGCTTCTGCAACCATACTGGTTACCATCAATCCAATTATCCTCATCCTGATTGAGGCCGGGCTCTTCAAGCGGGTTTTCCCATCGTTGGTCTGGCTGGGCGTTATCATTGCGTTTTCCGGTTCTGTGCTGCTGGGTTACTCCGATTCACAGATCGACTCTGTATTTGAACATGCGTTGCTTGGAGATTTTTACGCTATTGTCGCCGCCCTGTTTTTTGCGCTCTATTTTCTGATCAGCCAACGCCTCAGGCAAAAATCAAACTGGATTAACTATGTATTTCGCGTGTATGGAGCAACAGGTCTGACCTGCCTCGCCGCTGCGATTGTGGCCGGCAGTGATTTTCGGGTGGAACCGGTGGTATGGCTGGCTGGAATAGGACTGGCTGTCGGTCCACAGATCATCGGGCATGGCTCCATGAATTATGCCGTCAAATTCGTTGCTCCGACTATGTTATCGACTCTCGTGCTCACAGAACCGGTTTTTGCCACCATTCTGGCCTGGTTGATTTTCACGGAAATTCCACCGGTATTGACGATAGCCGCTATGGGAGTGATTCTAACAGGAATTACCCTGGCCTGGTCGGCAAAAAGCAGAGAATAAGTGTCATATGCTTATATATTATTGGTCAGTTAATGCAATAATTCATCAATTTTCTATAAACCACCAAATGAATAATAAACGGACCCGCAGTTTAAACCGACACAGGGTCAAATATCAATTTGAGACAAGTATAATTAAATGTATCACCTTGTAGATCAAGACCAGGAAACTGAAAACGAACTGCTATAGTGTTGCCATAATAACCAGGAAAAACGAATAGTCATTTGATACGGGACGATTGTATTGATGTAAAAGCGCTACCAAATAGAATTGTTTAACAAATAACCGCAGAATAAAAGTACCTTTGTTACAAAAAAAATAGGTATCTTAAAAAAAGATACGTATCTTAATATGATATAGAGCTTAACCATAAGATTAACTCCAAACGACTTAGTCGGTTTATTTGTTTATCATCAGAGAACCCATTATTGGAAAAAAAGTTTTTGGACGGGTTGAATTTGTCAGTGGGGTTACCGTCCTGATGTTATGAGTATATACAAAGAAAATACAATTGCAACTGGAATAGCGGTAGTTATTGGTATGTTCCTGCTGATGTCAGTCTGGTTGATTACCGATAGTCAAATCGTAGAGCCCGAAACGATCAGCTATCCTGAGCCTGTAGATCTTGATTTTCAGGAGTTAAAGGAGCGGGGAACTATTCGTATGATCACGCGCTACAGCTCCAATTCCTACTTTCTGCACCGGGGCATGGATCGTGGTTTTGAGTATGAACTGGTTTCGGAATTTGCGGATGAACATGGACTAAACGTAGATGTCGTATTGCTGCGATTTGATGATGATCCCATCGAACTGCTCAACCGTGGCGAAGGGGACCTTATAGCCGGCAATTATGCGATTACCAGTGATCGTATACCATATGTGACTTTTTCCAGACCTTATAATCTGGTCAATCAGGTACTGGTACTGGCCGACAGCCGGGAGCCGATAACGGATATCTCCCAACTGGAGGGGGTCACCATCAGCGTCCGTCAAAAGAGTTCCTATTATACTACACTCCGGAAATTGCAGGAAGAAGGGCATCAGATCACTATCGATGTTGTCGATGAAGACTGGAATACCGAAGCGATTATATGGGATGTAGCGGAAGGTAACAGAGAGGCGACGATTGCCGACGACAATCTGTATCAGGTAGCAGCCAATTACATTGACGGTGTGCAGGCCCCACTCATCCTCTCGGAAAGTGATACCGTTGCCTGGGCGATTCGCAATAATGCATCGGAACTCAAGGCCAAAATGGACGATTTCCTGGCCGGGCATTTCAGGATCCGGGAATCCGACAACCGCATTCTGCGATCCGCTTATCTGAATATTTTGCAGCGACGCTATTTCGATGATGACCGGCAGATCAGCCGGTATCTTGATCGAGAATTTGATATGATCTATTCCGGGTATATATCCCCCTATGATGATATGGTGAAATCAATTGCCGAGGATGCCGATGTTGATTGGAAACTGGTGCTTGCTGTAATGTCGCAGGAGTCGGAGTTTAACCCGAATGCCCGTAGCTGGGCCGGTGCGGTCGGGCTCATGCAGATTATCCCACGATTTTCACAGGTGGAAAACAAAGCGCTGCTTTATGACCCCGAAATCAACATCCGGGAGGGGGTCCGTTATTTGAATAAACACCTTAACCGGTATGCGCATCTTGACTCCATCAACCAGTACTCCCTTGCACTGGCGACTTATAATGTTGGAATGGGCCATATCGCCGATGCCAGACACCTGGCTGCACAACTTGGGAATGATCCCGATGAATGGGAACACATCGCCGACGCACTGCTGAAACTGATGCATCAGAAATACTATCAACACGCCCGATACGGTTTCAAAAGAGGTATCGAGACGGTCAATTACGTGCAGGATATCATGGACAGGTATCGCCGATATAACGCCATCGCCGATCTGGCCGCTCATTTTGAGGAACGGCAACCGGGCCCTGCATTTGAAATTATCAGGCTTGAATAACAGACGACTTGAATAAAAGATACGAACCGGAACAATCTGCTCCGGTCAGGTTACTTTGCAGACGATTAGTGTGAGATCGTCCCCAATGTGCTCTCCAGAATAATTTTTGATATCGGCCACTATATTTTCAAGAATCGCTTCAGGATGATCGTCCCTCAAGGCTTTTACACAGTTAATCAGCCTTTCTTCGCCGTACTCCTCCTCAAGATGGTTCATAGCTTCCGTCACCCCGTCGGTGTAAAGAATGAGCAGGTCTTCTTTCTGAAGGGAAATCTCCATGTCGGAATAAGGGGTGATGGTCGGCATGGCACCGAGAAGCACGCCGCCCTCCGATAGTTGTACGGGTTCAGAGCCCTTGCGAATAAGCAGAGGCGGATTGTGTCCGGCATTGACAAATCGGAGTGTACGCTTTTTATGATCAAATCGCCCCCAAGAGGAACTGATGAGCTTGTCGCTCGGTGTGTTTTGGTAGATGAGCGAGTTGATCTGCCCGGTCGCTTCCACCATCCCGATATCAAATGGATGCAAGATGTGCAGCACCGACTGAAGGTTGGCCATGAGAAGCGATGCCGGAACTCCTTTTCCGGTAACATCTGCAATGGCCATAGTCAGGTTTCCATCATTATCTCGGATCAGATCGTAATAATCGCCCCCGACCTGATAGGAAGGCACATTCTTTGCGGCAATCTGGAGTCCGGGAATTTCCGGCGCCCGGTCCGGGAAGAGTTTTTGCTGAATGGTTCGGGCGATATGTAGTTCCTCCTCCAGTCGCTGTTTTTCGATCTGATCTTCTAAAAAATACGTTTTTTGAATCGACATGAGGAACAAACTACCGAGGGAGATCAGAAAATTGAAATCCGTCTGTTCAAAATCCATTCCATTGATTCGATTGCCGAGACCCATGATTGCCGGATCCCCCCCGTTGTTATTGAACATGAGCAACAGTGAGATCTGCATGTCCGCCAAAAAAGGGAGCTGTTTCAACAGGTCGTCGTCCACCTTGACGATATTCTTTTTAAGTGAGAAAAGGGCGCTCATCTGACTGTCGTTGAGATCCGATCCGATTCCATTTTGCGTCACAACGACCGGTCGGCTATTTCGTGTGATGATCAAAAAAAATCGGCGAATAAAGAGCTGGCCAAGGAGGGCGAATTTAAAAAGCCGCTTGATCTGTTCGCGATCAACCGTTGCATTGAAAGCCTTACTGAGGTCAAACAGAGTGAAAAGCTCCTGGACTTTGTAATCGAGTTTCCGGTTGGTTTCGCGCAGTTCGCTCACCAGTTCCGAGTTTGAAATGGCGATGCCGGACATGAATACAAAACTCTCCAGAATCTTGATCTCCTCAGGGGAAATGGGCTGATCGTTGACCCGGGGACCAAGCGCCAGAAGTCCGAGATGCTGTTCGCTGTTCTGAATGGCGATCAACAGCGTAATGCCGTGGTCTGACAGGTGGTGCAATTCCTCATGATCGGAACAGAAAATGGTCGTACGGGATTTGAAAATGGACCGTCTGACCTGCAACGGGTCGGGTAGTGTGAAGCGGCCCTTTTTTTTTATAGCGGAGTAGGTGGTTTTCCGGGAATCGTACCAGAGGACGGCGGCACGATTGACCATCAGCTTGCCCATGGAGATGAGCAGCAGATTGTTCAGAATAAAATCAAAATCGTGCGATTCGATGAGCAGCCGGCTGGTGTCGAGTAGTGTCTGCAGGTCGAAACGGTTCGTTTTTTCGTTGTATTTCTCTATCTCTGGGGACAAATGCGATCAGCGTTTTTTAATCATCCGTATTTCATTACGGGATTTCTGTTTCCTGTATTCCACTTTGTCCATTAATTTACGTATCAAAAGGATACCGTATCCACTTCTTTTTTTCTGATCGAGCTGATCCTGCATGGAGGGAATGGTGTATTTTTCCGGCTCAAAAGATTTCCCTTCGTCGATGATGGAAACAAGCATTTCATTTCCCCGCAATCCGATGTGGATATAGAAATATTTGTCACTTTTCCACTCGTAGGCATGCTTGATGACATTGGTACAGGCTTCGTCGACGGCAAGGCGAATATCTTCGACATCCTGTTCGTCAAATCCGAATTGCCGGGCATGATCCGAGACGAACTGCCGGATTCGCTCCAGTTCTTTGGTCGAAGCACTGGTACGTAATGTATGTTCCTTAAGGGATGGCACGAATGTAATATTTATGTTGCCTGGTTTTGAAAACGTTCCAG
>SLQC01000105.1 GCA_007131625.1 Balneolales bacterium
CCGTCATCTGATCCCAGGGCAGTAGGGCTGCAAGTTGAATCCAGCGATTGGCCGGGTCTAATTTGAGTTGGTAAAGAGAGGAAAATTCCTCAAATTTCCTTTGATGTTGAGAAGTGTATTGTAGCATATGCATGGGTTTATTTTAAATATACAAATATCCTTGCATATTATCAGCAAAGTATTCTTGTTATTTAACTGTATTACAATAACTTATTGCTCCTGTAAGGAAGGCCTAAATAGTGATTTGAAACCCAACATTCTTTACGAAAGTTCAAAACCAGGGAGGCAGGAAATGAAACAGCTGGCACTATTACTATTTATCACTTCAATAGCCACTTCAACCGCACATGCCCAGTTTGCCGAGGGTTCCGGCACCGAAGAAGATCCCTACCAGGTAGAGACACTGGAACATCTGCAGCTCATCGCCGATTCTCTGTACCTGGACAAACACTTCATTCAGATTGCCGATATTGATGCCGGCGAGGCAGAAAACGGGATACATTTCAATCCAATCGGGGAATTAGAGACCCCGTTCACAGGCACCTATGATGGAGCCGGATTTACAATATCGGGTTTAACGATTAGCCTGGACGGTGGAATTGGTGCCGGACTGTTTGGATATGCCGAAAACGCCCGGATTAAAAATACGGGACTTGGCAATACAACCGTATCGGGCAACATATATGTTGGAGGGCTGGTCGGATGGTTTCGTGGCGGGTGGATAAGCAATTCTTTTTCCAAAGGCACTGTTTCGGCAAGCAGCCGTGCCGGTGGATTGGTAGGGTACAATTGGGGTGGAGAGATCAGCGATTCCTATGCGACAGGTGATGTTTCGGGTAATTTTCGTATTGGTGGGTTAGTAGGGGTTAACGTGGATAAAGGGGCTGTTGCCACGTCTTATGCAAGCGGCAAGGTAACAGGAAGTGACGCTGTCGGAGGGCTTGTCGGGGAGAATGAAGCTTCTGTAACAAACAGCTATTGGGACATGGAATCGACCGGTCAAAGTGATGGAATTGGCTATGGAGATGTCGATGGTGCAACCGGACTTTCCACCTCGGAAATGACGGGCGCCTCAGCTTATGATTACATGTCTGCATTGGATTTCCGAAGAGTCTGGCTTTTAACCGAAGGATATCCGGCACTGGATTGGGAAGATGTGGAAGCGATCGAACCCCCGGAACTGGAACCGCCACCCATGGTTGTGCTGGTTTCACCACTGGATGAAGCAATAGTGAATGATAGTAAACCCGTTTTTTACTGGAAGGACGCAAAGGATGCCTTTTCGTACCAAATACAGATTTCCCGGGATCAGGATTTTGATTCTCCGGCAGTTGACAAGCAGGAAATAGAAGAGACGTTTTACGCGACAGAAAATTCACTGCAATACAATATTACACAGTTCTGGCGGGTCCGGGGGATAAACCCTGCGGGAATGGGGGAATGGAGCGAAACATGGTCGTTCACAATTCTTGATACGCCATTCTCCGGCGGATCCGGCACAGAAGCCGACCCCTGGCATGTTTCTTCCGTGGAACAGCTGCAAGCCATAAACGATCATCTCGATGCCCACTTTCTTCAGATCCGGGATATTGATGCCGGTCATACCGAATTTTGGGATGATGGTAAAGGGTTTTACCCTCTCGGGAACGATTCGGTCCGCTTTACCGGCACCTATGATGGAGCCGGACTTGAAATTTCGGATTTGACCATTTACCGTGAAGAGAAAATATATGTTAGTCTTTTTGGATATGTGGACGAAGGTGTAATTAAAAATACCGGACTTTCGGGAGCCAGCATAATCGGTTACAGATATGTCGGCGGGTTGATTGGATACAACACCGGTGAAATATCGGACTCGTATGTTACCGGTGAGATCTCTGGTGGGAGTAGTGTTGGTGGATTGGTCGGCAGAAACTTTGGCCCTGTAAAAGGCTCTTTAGTCGTTGGTGTCGTAACGGGCGGTACCATTGGTGGACTGATTGGTTGGAACAACGGACATATCCAAAACTCCTCTGTTTCTGGTAACATATTGGGTACCGGTAGATTCGTTGGCGGTTTAATTGGTAGAAACAACGGTGATGTACAAGACTCCCATGTATCAGGTGAAGTCGTACAGGGCACGCGATGGGGTTATGTGGGCGGTTTGCTCGGTATAAACTCCGGTAATATACAAGGTTCTTCTTTTACAGGTGACGTACAAGGCCCGCGAGGGAGTAATGTGGGCGGATTGATCGGGAGCAATTCAAATACTGTGAAAGACTCCTTTGCGGATGGTTCCGTTTCCGGCAGAAGTCGGGTTGGCGGATTGATCGGAGAGAATCGTGACGAAGTCCGGAATTCCCATGCAACAGGAAACATATCGGGTGATCAGGAAACCGGCGGGCTGATTGGCAAAAACTTCGGTGATATTTATGAATCTTTTGCCACCGGTAATGTAACGGGCGAACGTGATACGGGCGGACTGACAGGCTTAAATACAGGCGATATAATCCGTTCACATGCTTCGGGTGACGTGATCGGAGACGTTTTTACAGGTGGCCTGGCCGGCCGGAACCAGCGTAATATAATAAGTTCCTATGCCATGGGTGATGTATCGGGTGATGCCTATGTGGGCGGTTTGACCGGTTCCATTGCAGGTGTAAGCACTGTACAAGGCTCTTATTCCCTTGGAGATGTGGAGGGAGAACGATTGGTTGGAGGTTTTGCCGGCGCCAACCTGAATGACGCTCAGATTCATCGTTCCTTTTCTGTCGGTATCGTCTCCGGTATGGAAGAAACCGGAGGTTTTGTTGGATTGAATGATGCCATTATAGAGCAGAGTTACTGGGATACGGAATTCAGTGAACAGGAACAAGGGATCGGCAGCGGCCCGTCAACCGGAGCAGCCGGATTAACAACGGATCAAATGACCGGTCAATCGGCATTTCATCATATGATGGAATTTGATTTTTACAACTTCTGGCTCCTGACAGAAAATTATCCTGCTTTATTTTGGGAAGATGTGACAGCTACCCCTCCACCGCCAATAACCATTGAACTTTCCGGCCCTTCCAACGAACAGTCGGGACTTCCGGTCCGGGACACCCTTCGTTGGCAGAAAAATGATTGGGTCGATGATTATCAGCTTCAGATTTCAATTTCTGATGATTTTTCGGATCTGATCGCTGACAGTACCGTGTCCGATACACAGTTTGTATATGATCTGGACTATGGAACCACTTACTTCTGGAGAGTAAAAGCACAATATCTGACAGGTGAAGGCGAATGGAGTGATATTTGGAACTTTACAACCAAATTGTCCACTTCTGCAGGAAACGAAAAGCTGCCGGTCACCTATAAACTCAATCAAAACTACCCGAACCCATTCAATCCGGAAACGGTTATCCAATACGAATTGCCGGAGAACAATGAGGTACTCCTTGAAGTGTATGACATTCTGGGTCGCCGAGTGGCAGTACTGGTCAATGAAATGAAGCAGGCCGGGGTTCACCAAACCTCCTGGAATGCTTCCAGTGCAGCCGGCGGAACGTATATCTACCAGGTCCGGGCCGGTGAATTTATCCAGTCCCGGCAAATGTTACTGGTCAAATGAGCGGGCTGTAAAGCTCTGCCAATCTTGTTCTTTGAACCTAAATTGAGCGATTTTGCGGAAAAAAATAAGAAGATAGCTTGTGCATCTTCCTGATAATGCGTAATTTACAAGATATATAATCAAACAACAAAACATCACCATTCAGGTGCACAAGA
>SLQC01000406.1 GCA_007131625.1 Balneolales bacterium
CTGTGTGTTTTGCTACAATTATTGCAAAAAGTATGGCAGGTGTTCAACCATACATAAGTCATCATGCCGTGAAGATTGAATATAATGCAAATAATGGATTCACCGGCATTTCTTTGAGCTAAAATAATTACTTGTAAACAAATTATCAGAGAGTCTAAATCATTTAAAATGTAAATGTTATCAACAATAAAACACGTCAATTGTTAATTGCAGGATTATTATTTACATTCGAAATGGATTGGTAACAATCCTATTTATACATTATTTCAGATCACCAAGCTATTATTATCAATACACCAAATAATTAATAATAATAGTTTACGAGAACTAATTAATCAGGGCTGAGATTTATTAAAACTTTACCTTTAAAACATCCATGGCCGTAATAATTGACACACAGACAAATGATGATTTCCATGTGTGCTCCAACTGATCTTAGCCATTCAAATTATAAACATATGAAAAAAATATTTCCGCTGATCATTGCAACCACCAGTATTGTTTTGGCAATAAGTGCCTGCCAACGAGAACAATCATGGGAGCAGCTATTCAATAGACAGGATCTTTCAAACTGGGATATGCACCTTGGCACCTCACTGGGCAGTGATTTCGACGATTTGGCAGAAGCTGCCACAATTGAAAAAGTGTTTTCAGTAGTAGAAGTAGCTGGTGAAAATGTTATACATATTTCCGGAGAGATTAATGGTTCCCTGGCTACTCGTGAGTCTTTTGAAAACTATCATCTACGAATGATCTTTAAATGGGGAGAAACCGTTTACTCCCGTAGGAACAGCGGTTTATTGTACCACAGTTTTGGAGATTTTGGTGTTGCGCTTGGCACATGGATGCCAAACATTGAATTTCAAATGTTACATCAAAATCTGGGGAATACCTTCCTGATGGAAAATACTACATGCGAAACGGAAGTATCATGGAATCAGGAGTTGAACCGCCATGTATTCACACCCGGAGGTGATATGCTTACCTTTGGTGAGCACGCTAACGGCAGGCACATAATGAAAAGTTCAGATAATGAGAAGCCTTTGGGTGAGTGGAATACAATAGATCTTTACACTTATGACCGTACTGCCGTTCATGTGGTAAATGGTGCTACCGTGAAGGTAAATAATAATACAGGCACTTTTGAAGATGGGAATATAAATCCTCTTACATCAGGTAAAATTCAGATACAGTCAGAAGGAGCTGAACTTTTTGTTAAAAGCATTGAAATCAGACAAATAAGCGAGATTCCGGAAGAAATACTGCCATAGAACAACAATATCCGCAAGTACCATATTTCACACCTCTGCCTTTTCCAGATATCCGAACTACCCCTGATAATTAACCTCCGGATCGTAACCGGTAAGACTTTCAATGGTTTAACCGTCGCCATCATACCTTCCGGTGCTTGAGCCCTGATAAATGAGCAGAAAAGCATGACTGTAAATAAAACAACCGAAACTTTTTATTTTTTGACAATTTTTTTGTTCCTCATACAGGAAATTGATACACGTGTTAGCGAACGAAACAACAGCTGGAATCCGGGTCAGGGTCGGGTACTATCCCTCAATCATGCCTTCTATTTTGCCCTCTATAATACACTCTAACTCCACCTCCTTAATACCTTCCATCTTATCTGCCTTAATACACTCCATCTTACCCTACTTAGTTTAAAAAGGTATGTATTATCATTAATTTACGACAATGGAACCGATCCATATTTTCACGCACAATTTGCCACTGATAATGATTGTTAATATCAACGATATCACCCATATGCGTCACAAAAACGATACGCTGTGAATCGAGATTGTCCGTCCCTGAGTTATCGTCCATTCATGTTGAATTTCCCAGACCTGACGGAATGCTTTATTTATGTCCCTGATAATCGATTACAATAGAAAGAAGCGTGGTAAGTTACGTGTACAGTACTACTATTTCGTGTGTCGTTCACACAGTTTCAACTCGTAATGCACATGGGAACATTAGTAAATACTATCAGTTAAATCAAATATTGATTAGTCAAACATGTATATGGCCTCCAAAGTGAATAGGGTATAAAAATTCCTGGCGAAATAAGTTATTTGCTTTTTCACCTGATCGGTTTCGGATACCCATTTCAGCGGTTTTTTGTACTGCAGACATTTTTCAGTTTCGGTATGGCAGCCAAAGTGAGCTGCACCAAACATGTATAGAGGCTCTGCATTTGCAGCATTCCTTTCGGAAAACCGCAAACGGCCGGGTATTCATCCCGGTGGCCTTAGAAAATCTTGCGTTCCCTGGTGCCGGACAATCAAAAGGCGGGCTAAGACGATCTATCGGAAAACCATGTTTACGACTATACCGTCTTTCCAGTTAGTACATATCTCGGGTCAGGGGCAGCACACGGCAATAAACACTAATCTTGTAGATCACTTTCAGGGTATCCCAAAAAATTGGAGCAGGTGCCGCGTCCAATCAAGCGCTGCGAGCTGGGGGTATTGTGGCCTATACGGCCCAGGGAGGATACGCCTAAAGCGTTCCTAACCGTTTTGGGTCTGTCGAAAGGCTCAACCCCATTGTCTCAGTTAGACGCCGGGCTCACGGCACCTCTCCTTTATATGGTGGCTTTATTCATCATATGACTGAGAAATTGTTCGGTATTAAAAGGCTTTTTGCGTTTTAGCATGTAATAAACGGCAATGCCCAGACGCTTGGCCAGAATGGTCAGGGCTTTGCTTTTTCCATGCCGGGTAATCAGACGATTGTAGTACCGATTCGCTTGCTTGTTTTTTCTGATAAACGTGACGGCAGCCTCCGAAAACGCCCAGCGCAGATGGGCATTACCTATCCGGGATCCGCTACCGGTATAGGTTTTGCCATTCGAAGACTTTTGTCCCTTGACCAGTCGGGCGTAGGAACAAAAGTCCTGTTTGCTGGGAAACCGGTTGATATCATGGATTTCGTACAGCATGGTCAGGGCAAGAACCTGACCTACCCCGTGAATGCTGCGAAGAAGATGAAGACTACCCGAATTGTGCTGTTTGGCCAAGGCAAGGATCTGGCGATCCAGATCTTTGATGATTGGATCATAGTGATCAATAAGCTTGAGATCCGTGTCGATCATCAGTTGTAGCGCCGGATCCGGGAAATAGGTATCCATGGCTTTACCACGGCGATGGTGGGGGCGTGAAATCGTACCCAAAGGTTCCAGGTTATATTGTGATGTTGTGTTTTGGATGTGCGAAAGCAGTTCAGCTCGTTTGCGCACAAATAGATTACCCCGACGCATCAGATCTCGCGTGGGCCTCATTTGCGGTGGATAGACATAGGCGAGCGGGAAATTACCTCCGCGCATCAGCCTGGCAATCTTCAGCGAATCAAGCTTGTCATTTTTGGTTTTGACTCCGTGAATGGCCCGCATATAGAGGGCATGTCCCAGTATAAAATCGATACCTTCCTGCTCGCACAGATCCGCCAGCCAGTACCAGCAAAAAATACACTCCACTCCAACGACAAGACCTTCCCGAAAGGGAGCAACGGCTTCCAAAAAGCTTTCCGGATTGCAAGGCCGGTTTTTATGGAATACAATTTTTCCATCTGCATCGAGCACACAGATAAACATGGTTCTTGCGTGAAGATCAATTCCGCAGTAATATGGATGTTGACGCGTATAAACGTTCATGGCTTTCCCTCCTTGGGTTTGTTATGAGTCTAAATCCGAATCCATAATTTATGAATCCGGGAGGAGGCCATGAACAATATCA
>SLQC01000123.1 GCA_007131625.1 Balneolales bacterium
AAAAAATCATGAGGGAAGGGTAATTGATGTTTTTTTTTACCCCGGTATTTGGTAATTTCGTGCCATTGCATACAGAGTGAATTTCCGCCTTTGATATTGGTATTGAAAAAAAAATTAAAAAATAATATTACGAATGAATAAAGGGAGTATAGCACAAATTATTGGTCCTGTAGTTGATGTTGATTTTCCGGACGGCAATCTTCCGGCAATCCTGAATGCTTTGAAAGTGGAACGGGAAGGCGAACCCGATCTGATTCTCGAAGTAGCCCAGCATCTTGGGGAAAATCGTGTACGTACTGTTGCGATGGATTCTACCGACGGCCTTGTACGTGAGACTCAGGTTGAGGATCTCGAAGGACCCATTTCGATGCCGATTGGAGAGGATGTCCGCGGACGACTCTTCAACATAATTGGAGATGCCATCGACGGTATTGATCAACCCGAAGGAAAGGAACGATATCCGATTCACCGACCCACTCCTTCATTCGAAGACCTCTCCACATCCACAGAAATGCTTGAAACCGGAATCAAGGTCATTGACCTGCTATGTCCGTATGCCAAAGGGGGCAAAATCGGATTGTTTGGAGGTGCTGGAGTTGGCAAGACGGTTCTTATCCAGGAATTGATAAACAATATCGCAAAGCAACACGGTGGACTCTCTGTGTTTGCCGGTGTCGGTGAGCGGACCCGAGAAGGGAACGACCTGTTGCGTGAGTTTATCGAATCGGGTGTTATAAATTACGGTGATGAATTCAAGAAAGAATACGAGGAAACAGGCAACTGGAACCTCTTGAAAGTGGATCCGAAAGCGCTGAAAACTTCCCAGGCAACCCTGGTATTCGGACAGATGAACGAACCGCCGGGAGCCCGTGCCCGGGTGGCGCTGTCGGGTCTCACCATCGCCGAGTATTTCCGTGATAAGGTCAGCAAGGATATTCTTCTGTTTGTGGATAATATATTCCGGTTTACCCAGGCCGGATCTGAAGTTTCCGCTTTGCTCGGCCGGATGCCATCTGCCGTTGGATACCAGCCAACGCTGGCATCTGAAATGGGGGCGCTTCAGGAGCGAATTACCTCGACAAAGGAGGGATCCATCACCTCGGTGCAGGCAATTTATGTACCGGCGGATGACCTGACCGATCCGGCTCCGGCAACCACATTCTCTCACCTGGATGCAACAACGGTTCTCTCCCGTCAGATTGCATCATTGGGGATTTACCCTGCAGTGGATCCACTGGATTCCACATCCCGAATCCTGGATCCCCGTGCCATCGGTGATGATCATTACGATGCAGCTCAAAATGTCAAGGAATTGCTGCAGCGCTATAAGGAACTCCAGGATATTATCGCAATTCTGGGCATGGACGAACTGTCTGACGAAGACAAACTGACAGTCGCCCGGGCCAGAAGGGTACAGCGGTTCCTGAGTCAACCATTCTTTGTGGCTTCCCAGTTTACCGGACTCGATGGTAAGTTTGTTAAAATCGAAGACACGATCAAAGGCTTTAACTTAATCGTGAACGGAGAGCTGGATCATCTTCCCGAAAATGCATTTTTTCTCGTTGGAAGTATTGATGAAGCAATTGAACGCGGTGAAAAAATACTAAAGGAAGCTTAATTTTACATTGCCCCCATAATCGAGTATCCTAGTGATGAAAGCTCATATATTAACGCCCAAGGGACCGGTTTTCGAAGGTGAGGTCACCGGAGTTCAAATGCCTGGAGTAAATGGAGGGTTTGAAGTAAGGCAGGATCACGCGCAGCTTGTCTCATTGCTGGAAGTCGGCAAGCTGGTTGTAAAAACTCCGGACGATGGCATTCTTGTTTATGCAATCAGCGGAGGCTTTACGGAAGTAAAAGACAATGTTGTGACGGTGATGGCTGAAGAGGCGATAAACCGTGATCAGATCGACCTGGCGGGTGATCTCCGAAATAAGAAGGAGATCGAGAGTACATTAAAGACTCAAAAAATCGACACAGCCGAACACGCCCGCACAGAAGCCGAGCTTTGGAAAATCACAAACAGAGTAAAAATTGCTCAAAATTGATCGGGTAGCTATCGTTCAAAACGAATACCAATCAAAACGGACAGCGGTTTCTAGGCTGGATTAAGTATCCGGTATCTACACCAGGGTCTGAAATAATTATTTCACCAGAAGATTCTGCCGGGATGTGATGGAGCATCTTGTCGATCCTCGGGTGGCTGTTCCATTATAAAGCCTTGCGGCTGTTCGAAAGCTTCTGTGCTCCACGCTATATTCGCGTCATTGGAGGCACTCTGGATAAACTGTCCAACAATAGGCAGTGCCGTTCTCGCACCTTGTCCTACCTGGGTATTCTGTGGAAAACGAATTCGCCGATCCTCACCACCCACCCAGGCACCGACTACGATATGGGGCATCATGGCTACAAACCAGTTGTCAGCGCTGTTCTGCGTCGTCCCGGTTTTACCGGCTATATCCTGTGTGATATTAAACATCCAGTTCATGCGGTTGCCGGTTCCAACCCATCCGTCACCGCCGCGAATCACACCTCGCATCATATCGATCATAATGTAGGCGGTTTCTGGGCTGATTACTTCCTGCTGGTACTCCGATTGAAATTCCTGGAGTATATTCCCTTCGCTGTCTTCGACACGAGTGACCGCGTAAGGCTCAATGTGCACTCCCATATTGGCAAAAGTGGTGTAGGCGCTGGTCAGCTCAAGCAGACTCGATTCCGCCGTTCCCAGGGCGATCGAAGGCAGCGTGATCATCGGGGATTTGTTGATGCCCATTTTCTGGGCAAATTCGGCGATTTTCACACCAGCCGGACTCAGATCCTCAAGACGGTTGGTACCAGGCGCACCGGCAAGTTCAGGCAGAAGGCGCACGGTTACATTGTTCAGGCTTCGGCCAATACCTTCTCTAAGTGTCATCATTTCAGGTCCGCTTGGTATAACCGGATCACGGGGTGACCACCGATAGCCGCTGGCATCAAAAAAGTTGACCGGATATTTGGAAAACCGGTGATACGGTCGGTATCCGTTGTCAATAGCTACGGCGTAGACAAACGGTTTGAATGTGGACCCGGTTTGTCGGCGCAACTGGTGGACGTTATCCCGCTGGATGGAGCTGTAATCCGATCCGCCCACCCAGGCCAGTATGTTGCCGTTGGAAGGATCGATAGCGACAAAACCCGCCTCCAGCCGTGTTCGAACCTGTTTAACAGAGTCGACAAAGGCCTTATTCTGTTTCAAAATATCGAGTACCTCTTCACGGCTACCCATCTCTTCACCGATATAATCCCGGAATCGATCCGTTTCCGCCAGAAACTGATCCAAAAAGGTGGGATATTCTTCCCAGAATATGTCCATGTAAGGACTGTTTTCACTTCCGGACGATGACCACTCTCGTTGAAAACTGCGCTGCAGATCTACCAGTTGGGATTTAAGCGCTTCTTCGGCGTATCGTTGCATCCGGGAGTCTATCGTGGTATGAATGATCAGTCCGTCCCGATACAAATCGTATCCGTTTTCCGTTGCCCAACTCTGAATCTGCTGGCGAACATATTGTCCAAAATATCGGCTCTCGCGCCCGGTCCGGAACGGAGGATTATAATCCAACACCAGCGGTTCTTCGCGATACATGCGGAACTCATCGTTGGTGATTAATCCATGACGGGCCATCTGTGATAGCACAACGTTTCTTCGTCGAACCGACTGCTCCGGTCGTGTACGCGGATTCAACGCGGTAACGGCTTGCAA
>SLQC01000393.1 GCA_007131625.1 Balneolales bacterium
ACGGCGTCCAGCAGATAAACCTGTGAAATCACATCCAGCCACACATAGGTAACATCAACGACCAAAAAACCGAATGCTGACCCTGCAGCTATTATAATTATGGGTGCGGTGACCTGTTTTTTGATTCCGGCAGCAATAAGCCCAGCCCCCACAAAAAAAATAAGCATGCCTATGGTCCGTACAAGCCAAATTTCTTCTTTCGGCCCTGTTACAGCCATAAAGCTTTCAATGCTCAGGATTGGCCATATACCGGTGATGAGGTAATAAATTCCCTGAAAAAGGGCCAGGCGAGCCATATTTATGGTAGTTGTTCTCTCATTCATGCTGTATTCCGCTCAACTCTTGTAAACCTGACCCGAAATGCACGGCCGGGATTCTATCCTGTTAACCCGGTCTGTGCCCGGTTTGTGCTTTTTATAAATCCCAACCGAGAGCACCGCGCAAAAGAGTACTCTCTGAGGGTTTGCTGAAAAGTTTATTTACTACTTCATTTACATGGTTGCTTTTGAAACGGCTGCCTTGTGGCAAAACTCGGCACATTCAAAACATGCTATGGCACATTGCCGGCAATGGTCCATGTGTTCATGCTGCCGGCACTCATCACCACATGCTCCACATATTTCTGCACATACCCGACAAGTACGTTCAGCAAAATCAGAATTACGAGCCAGCATCCTGACAGTCATTTGGCAGATGTCGGCGCAATCCTGATCGAGCTGGATACACCGGGCTAACATTTTTACATCATCTTCCTGCATACAAGATGATGCACAGTGTAAGCAAGCAACAGCACATTTGTTACAGGCATCTATAATTTCCTGATATTTTTGATGTGGCATAATGGCATTCCGTTTAATACAAAATTGTAATGAACCGGTTAGAGAAAAGTTCTTGATAAGGGAGTTGATTTGTGTTATAAGTTACCCGGTCATTATTACAAATATTTTGTTTTGACGTGGCCGGCAATACCTTTTCAATATCTGTTTATCACCTGAATGAGAATTATTTCATATTGCCGGGCATTAATCGGGAATATCAATCAATGGAATGTGCCGAAACTCACTGCCGGACACCCGTTCAGGTTGGCATTAACCCAAAAAGGCAATCAATGGGATCAGTCCAAACCAAAAAATAAATGACAGGGATAGTGCAAGCATACGATCGATACGTGCATAAAGGTACATTTCCCTGGTATAACTCCAGAGTTGTTTGACAAGGATTCCGGCGTGAATCAGCATCATCAAAACGAGAATAAACAGTAGAGCGGGAGCCATCGGCAACAACATCCATACAAAACCTGAGAGAGCTGTGGCCGGTACAATCCCTGCGGCTATAAGAACGGCATTCCTCCGGCCCATTAGTACAGCCAGTGTTTTTTTATTCGCAGCCCGGTCTGCTTCAAGATCCGGTACTCCGGCCAGAATAATTGCGGGCAGTACTGCTAAAAAAAGCGGGATGCACAGCAGCCAGGGAAGGGTGTCCGTCCACGTTCCACCCTGAAACAAATAACCCGAGAGGAGGGCGCCTGCACTATGTGTAAAAGCAACATCCAGTTCGCCCAGACCGCGGTACGAAAATTTTACCGGAGGAACAGTATATCCCAATGAAAAAAAAACGGCCAGCGACACCGTAATAATCACGACCATGCCGGAGGCAGGAGATATTGCCATTAACAATGCGGTTGCAGCGATCACACCGGTCAGGGCTGCGGCAATACCAGTCCTCATTTCTTTAAAACTTAGTTTTTTTTCAACCAGCACCCTGGAACCACCCGTAAATGGGTTGTAGTATTTATTTTCACGATCGCTCGGATAATCGAAGTAATCATTCGTAAATACTGTAGCCAGTTCTATACAGAAGAGACATACAAAGCCAACAAAAAATACCAGATCATAACCTCCGCCTGTTGCAAGAGTGCCAACTATATATGCCAGCAGCGTCATAGGGTAAAACTGAAGCCTGGAAGCCCTGAGCCAGGACATTGCTTTATGACGAATACGATCACTTTTGGTTACAGCTCCGTTTCGAAGCCCCAAGCCGATTTCCCGTACTGACTTCAGCCACTGTTCCCGCTCATTTTCAGTAGAATCTCTGACCGGCCCGAATGTCGTGATTTTGACAGGCGAAATTCCACAAAATCCAAGTGTGGCACGTTGCATGGCTTTATGACCAGGGCGGCCGTATATCCACTCATATACCCAGTTAGGGGTATCCATTGTTGTAATGATTCTTGCCGACTTATTTGTAAGCAGCCCTTCGTATCCTGTGCCGCCTTCAACTTCGTTAAATGCATATTCATTGGTAAGGACACGATCCAGAAATCCTTTAAGGAGTGCGGGCATCGTTCCCCACCACGTCGGATATACAAATACGAGGTGATCAGCCCAGTTGATCAGTACCTGTGCCCGTTGCAAATCCTCTTCATCCAGTTGTTCCCTTGGAGACGGTGTTGAAACATTGGGATCAAATTGCAGCCTGGTTAATTCCAGTCGTTCAATTTCTGCACCACTTTCCCTGGCGCCTTCTTCGAATGAACAAGCCAGTGCATATGATAAACTGTTTGTTCGCGGATGTCCCAGTATGAGAAGCACTCTTACACAGCTGTGCCGGGTTTGTTCCGTTTCCATGATTTGTAGTATTCCAGGATTGACGAATCTCCTGCAGGCTGGTATTATTTGCTTATTTTCGTGCTATGTCAAAAACAACAAACATAACCTTAAAGTTTATACAACAGGGAACTTGATATAATCGTCACAAATCTGATCAAGTGTTTTTTGAAGATGGCTTCTATTCAGGAGAAAAGCGTTTGAAGTACGTCTCGACCAGTCCCATGGCAGCAGGACTCCCAGCTGAATCCAGCGATTGCTCGGGTTTAATTCGAGTTGGCAAAGCCTTCTTGAAAATTAAACATCAATCATTTAAATATAATGCTATGAACTCTAATATTTTATCTTCTTCCTCTATAACCGGCCAAAATATTCAAAATTTGAAAGGCGAAAATATCGGAAGCATTAAAGACTTAATGATAGATCCGCAAACAGGTGAAGTTGTATATGCTGTTATGTCTTTTGGCGGGTTCTTGGGTATTGGAGACAAGCATTTTGCTGTTCCCATCAATGCCCTTCAATTTTCTGATAAAGATGAAACAATCATTTTGGATGCAGATAAAGAAAAGCTTTAAAATACGCCAAGTATTGACAAAGACAACTGGCCAAGAACAGCTGATCATGAATTCGTAAATTCCGTTTACGGCCATTACGGGTTGAAGTATCGCCGGGACCCGGTTGTCTAAAAAAGCATAACAGTGCCTGGGATGAGTACAAAAATCCAAAGATCAGAGAAGGTAATTCTTCATGAGATGAACTTATAAATGTACCGGTTATTGATAAGGATGATTGGCAGGAATTGATAGATCCGAAGTTTATTCACTCGGTATATAATTTTACGGATTGGATTCTCTGTGCCTATCCAATTCCTGATCTTTGATTTGTTCATATTACTCACAAGAAAAACTCCCAGCATGAGATATTCACTCAGAAACGGACTTTTCTGGCTCTTCATATATATTCTCCTCTGCCTTGTACCGATTGGAATTGCAATCGCCGGTGAATTACCTGAATTCCGGTCTTTCTGGATCGAGTTCGGCGTGGCGCTCGGTTTTGTCGGACTTTCGATGTTCGCCCTGCAATTCCTCTTTTCCGGACGTTTTAAACGAATCGCACCAAGATTTTTCAAGGATAAAA
>SLQC01000181.1 GCA_007131625.1 Balneolales bacterium
AAGGAAGAAGGCCGATGCGGCAAAGGCGAAGAAATCCGGAGAATCGGGTGATACAACATCCGGAGAAGGCGGTGAAGCGAAATCGGCAAAAACCGGTGGTTTTGAAAAAGGTAATGGCGACGAAACAGCCAGACTGAAAGCCGGGGAAGAATCCGGAGCAAAATCAGGGGGTGTGGAAGGATCTGAGTCACCGGAATCCGCTTCCGGTGAAAAACCAACTTCCGGTAACTCCGATGCTGAAAAAGAAGCCCGAAAAGCAGAGCGGGAAGCGCGTCGGGCTAAACGCCGGGCGGCCCGTGAAGCAAAGAAAAAAGGAAATTGATGAGTAAAAAAGAATCTCTGTCGTTGCAAGAGGTCAAACATTGAAATCATTTAATTAGTAAAAGGGGTCTGGTGTCATTATGGATTTGTTTGCTATAGCATTTTATGTATTTGCAATCCTGATTGTTGGTAGTGCTGCGTTGATGGTGTTCTCAAAGAACATTGTCCATTCGGCTTTCGCTCTCATGTTTACACTGGCGGGCGTTGCTGTCTTTTACGCACTGCTCCATGCCGGATTCGTGGCCGTAACCCAGTTGTTGGTCTATGTCGGCGGTATCCTCGTTCTGCTGCTCTTCGGAGTGATGCTCACAACACGGGGAAGCTTTATGGATGTCAAAACACGATCGGTTAATCTGCTTCCCTCAACATTTTTTGTTGCTATCGTCGGTGGACTGCTGATCTTTGTCTTCGTCTCAACTGACTGGATCCTCTTGCCGCTTACCGAAGACCAGGTATCGCTGCCCGGACTCGGCGAGCTGCTCATGACCGATTTCATGCTGCCGTTCCAGGTGGCCGGTGTACTGCTGCTGCTGTCAATCATTGGTGCAGTGCTGATGGCTGTCCGAAAGAAAACACTGAAACCAGGAACACAATAGGCAAGCTGGAAATGCAATGTCACTGAAAATGCAATGTCACGCTGAAAATGCAATGTCACTGAAAATGCAATATCGATCTGTGAATGCAACATCACAACCTCACAACATCACATAAAAGCGGCATTCCGCATCACAAAGTTTTTAATAACAAATCACTAATAACCAAAACGGAATATGGTCTTTCCTGAATGGCTGGCAGAACCCGGTCTCAACCACTTTTTGGTGGTAAGCGCCATTTTGTTCTCACTGGGACTGCTCGCCGTAATATCCCGGAGAAATATTATTATGGTCCTGATGGGGATCGAGCTGATCCTCAACTCTGCCAATCTTAATTTTGTCGCATTCAGCCGGTATGGCGCACTGTCCCTCGAGGGTCACATGATCGCGCTTTTCGTTATTATCATCGCTGCGGCCGAAGCCGCCATCGCTCTCGCCATCGCATTGAATATATACAACAGGTTCGGATCGGTGGATGTCGAGCAAATCAGCGAATTAAAGGAGTAAGGAACTATGGGTATGGATTCATTGATATTGTTTTCACTTTTTGCGCTCTTCCTTCCGCTGGCGGGATTCGTCGTGCTGATCTTCTTCGGAAATCGTCTGCCGCGTGAGGGTGACTGGGTCGCAACCGGTGCGGTTGCCGTCTCATTTGTGCTGTCTCTGATCATTATGTTCTCGAAACTTGCGACTCCGGACAGTGTGACTGCAACCTGGGCCTGGGTACAGATGGGTAATGTTCCGGTACTCGGAGGACTCACTATCGAGCTTGGTATTCTGATCGACAACCTCAGCTCCATCATGCTGGTTGTGGTGACGCTTATCAGCTTGTTGGTACACGTCTATTCGATGGGTTATATGCAGGGAGATAGCCGATACGGACGTTATTTCGCCTATCTTGGATTTTTCACATTTTCGATGCTCGGAATCGTGATCACTCACAACCTGCTGATGATGTACATGTTCTGGGAGTTGGTAGGTCTAAGCTCGTATCTGCTTATCGGTCACTATTATGAGAAAAAATCAGCCTCCAATGCTGCTATTAAGGCTTTTGTGGTCAACCGTATTGGCGATGCCGGGATGTTCATCGGGATCATGATCCTTTTTGTACACTTCGCGACATTCTCGTTTGATGCGATCTTCGGGGCTGTAGCTGCCGGTGATCTGCCGTTCGCCAGTCAGGCATGGCTTACCGCCGCCGGTGTGCTGATATTCTGCGGGGCGATCGGTAAATCGGCGCAATTCCCGCTGCACGTCTGGTTGCCGGATGCGATGGAAGGCCCGACACCGGTCAGCGCCCTTATTCATGCCGCCACAATGGTTGCTGCCGGGGTGTTCCTGGTAGCCCGGATGTTTCCGATTCTTACGGCCGATGCACTCCTGGTTATTGCCTACATCGGGGCCGCCACCGCGCTGCTCGCCGCCACCGTCGCCATCACCCAGTATGATATAAAAAAAGTACTGGCCTGGTCGACGATCAGTCAACTCGGCTATATGATCCTGGCCCTTGGGGTCGGTGCATACGCAGCCGGATTTATGCACCTGGTCACACATGCTGCATTTAAAGCCGGCCTTTTCCTCGGGTCCGGCGCGGTCATCTATGCCATGCACGCGGCACTGCACAAGCAGCACGACCATCAGACGGATGCGCAGGACATCCGCAACATGGGTGGTCTGCGCGGGAAGATGCCGGTAACTTACTGGACCTTCCTCATTTTTACACTAGCTATATCGGGAATCCCACTGACCTCAGGCTTCCTCAGCAAAGACGAAATTTTGGCCGGTACGCTTGCATTCAGTACACTGAACGGACACTTTTTGCTTCCGCTTACTGCCTTTTTGGTTGCCGGAATGACCGCCTTCTATATGTTTCGGCTGGTTATTCTAACCTTTCACGGCAAACCTTCCGACAAAGATCGTCTTTCGATAATTCGCGAAGCACCCGGAGTGATGACTGTTCCGCTGATTGTACTTGCGACGCTGTCGCTCTTCTTTTTCTACAGTTTCAATCCACTTGGAGCATCGTCAGGATGGCTCTACCAGGCACTCGAGCGTCCGGCAAGTGTGGTTCCCGAGGCGATCGGGCCGATAGCCGCATCGGTGTTGTACCAGGCCGTCAGCAGTGTACATACGTTGGTAATGATTTTGTCGATTGTGATCGCGGTTTCCGGACTTGCGTTTGCCTGGCTGGTGTATGAGAAACGATCGATCAGCGCGGACAAAATGGCTGCTGCAATGGGCCCGCTTTACCGCGGCTCCTACAATAAATGGTACTTCGACGAGATGTATCAGGCCGTCATTGTAAATGGAACACTGGCGCTTACACACATTTCAAACTGGTTCGACAACCGCATTATCGACGGTATCGTAAACGGCGCGGCAACGGTCACTCAGGGTATCTCCAAAATCAGCGGCTGGATTGATTATATGTTTATAGATGGCCTGGTCAATTTTCTGGCCAATTTCACAGGAGCCATCGGGATGCGTTTGCGTAAAATCCAGACCGGGAAAGTGCAAAACTATCTGGTCTTTGCAGTCTTTGGATTCCTGGTCATCGTATTCTTTTTCATGGCCATTTAAAAATGGGCAACAAGTAACTGACTTTTTTTAAAAAATTTTTAAACAAAAACAATGAAAAATGAGTCCGGGCAGCAACGCATATCCGGATAAAGCTTTCAAACTCAGAACAATTTTCAAAAATATTCCGGTAGTACAACCATAAATGGATAGATAAAGGTATGGAATTTCAAATATTTGGCATCGGTATTCTAACGTGGATCGTATTTCTTCCCATTGTGGGGATGCTCATCGTGTTATTGCTTCCCAATGAGCAAAAAAATGCTATCCGCTGGACCGCAGCAACCGTAACCGGACTCCAGCTTGTGCTGGCCGTGGTCGTTACCATGATATTCGATAGGACGGCGCTCGGCATCAATGACTCGAACAGTTTCCAGTTTGTCGAACAGTTCCGCTGGATCGTGGTTGAGGCAGTGCCCTGGGTCGGCAAAATTGAAATCATGTATTTTATGGGGATTGACGGACTTAGCGTACTGATGGTTCTGCTGACCGCTCTGATCAGCGTGATCGGGGTGATTTCCTCCTGGAATATCGAAAAGATGGTCAAGGGGTATTTCGCGCTCTATCTGCTTTTGGTCACCGGTATGATGGGAGTGTTCGTAGCGCTCGACTTTTTCCTGTTCTTCATCTTCTGGGAGGTGATGCTCCTGCCGATGTACTTCCTGATCGGCATTTGGGGTGGAGCCCGGCGTGAATACGCGGCAATCAAATTCTTTATCTACACCTTTGTAGGCGGTGTTTTAATGCTACTCGTGATGCTCGCACTATACTTCAGTGTGGCTTACACCAATGAGGCCGGTGAACAGATTCATACATTCAACCTGCTGCACATGATGAATGCGGCCAACTATGTTGAAGGATCGATTCTATACGGACTCGACACCACCTGGCGCTATGTGGCATGGCTCGCGCTCTTCATCAGTTTCGCAATCAAGGTTCCGCTCTTCCCGTTCCATACCTGGCTGCCCGATGCCCATGTGGAAGCGCCGACACCAATCAGTGTGATCCTGGCCGGTGTACTGTTGAAGCTCGGTACATACGGGATGCTCCGGGTATTGTTTCCTATCCTTCCTGATGCCACCATTTTCTTTATGTATCTGATGGCGTCGCTCGGAATGATCAGTATAATTTATGGGGCACTTTGCGCAATGGCCCAGCAGGATTTCAAAAAACTGATCGCCTACTCATCGATATCTCATATGGGGATCGTGATGCTCGGGATGGCTGCTCTCAATACACAGGGAACAGTCGGCGCCGTGCTGCAGATGTTCAACCACGGAACCATCACTGCAATGCTCTTTTTGATCGTAGGTGTGCTCTACGACCGGACCAGCAAACGTGGGGTATATGATTTTGGTGGCATAGCCAACCAAATGCCGAAATATACAGGAATTGCGATGGTGGCGATGTTCGCGGCGCTTGGCCTGCCCGGACTCAGCGGATTTGTCAGCGAGCTGTTTTCGTTCCTCGGGGCGTTTGACTCCTTCCGATGGATCACCATTATTTCAGTGACCGGGATCGTTCTGACTGCAGCGTATATTCTCTGGACCGTGCAGCGGGTGTTTCTCGGTTCACTGTCCGATGTGCACAAGACACTGCCCGATCTCACCGGCCGCGAATTGCTGATGTTCATCCCGCTGGCGATCATTGTGATTTTTCTGGGCGTCTATCCCGCTCCGGCGATCGAGTTGATGAACGCATCACTCAGTCACCTGGTCGATTTTGTGAACGGGGGAATGCCGTAATGAAGCAACATTTTTTTTAAGATTTTGAATCCGAAGTTATTCGATAATCAGACAATCGTATGGCAGAACATATTGTAGAAAGTATTTACCGATTTCTTCCGGAGATCGCCCTGACAGTTACACTGGTCGCGGCAATCGTCGCGGATTTGATCCTGAAGGAGCGCAACCGGAACGTGGCGTGGGTTGTTTTGGGAGGACTCGCTGTGACAGCAGTGCTTGTACTGCGTCAGATAGGCTGGTCTGAATCCATATTCAGTGATATGATAGCCGTCGATCCATTCGCCGTGTTCTTCAAGGTGGTGCTTCTGGTCGCCGGCCTGTTTATCGTGCTCTTTTCGATGAAAAGTCGTGAACTGGAGCATAACGCGACACGCATTGGGGAGTACTATATGCTCCTTACCGGTGTGATTTTCGGGATGTTCCTGATGGTCGGTGCGACCAATCTGCTGTTGATGTATCTGGCCTTCGAGCTGACCAGTATCAGTTCGTATGTACTGGCCGGCTTCACCAAATCGCTGCGAAAATCGGCCGAAGCATCAATGAAATACATAATATTTGGTGCGATATCGTCGGGGTTTCTGATCTACGGAATTTCGCTGTTGGTTGGGATCACCGGAGCGACTGACATCTATGGAGTGCGGGATGCACTTCAGGGTGGAGTGGAACAGCAGATGGCGCTCCACATAGCTACGATTATGATCATCGTCGGGTTCAGTTACAAAATTACGGTTGTGCCGTTCCATTTCTGGGCACCCGATGTGTATCACGGGGCACCGGTGACGATTACGACTTTTTTGGCGACTGCATCAAAAATAGCCGGCTTCGCGATGATGATCCGGTTTTTCAAAATATCGTATGTTGAATCGGGTTCGGTGGTCGCATCCGGTTCGTGGGAGCTTGTCGAGGGGGTTCAATGGAATGTAATCCTTGCAATTTTGGCGGCGCTGACCATAATGGCGGCTAACCTGATGGCGCTTTGGCAGGAGAATATAAAACGGTTGCTGGCATTTTCAAGCATCGCGCATGCAGGGTTCATTTTGATGGGGCTCGTTCTGCTGAGCGACGAGGGTATCAGTGCGATGATGATATACATGGCGATCTATTTATTCATGAATATGGGCGCTTTTTACGTGGTGATGCTGGTATCGAACAAACTGGATACCGAGTGGATCAGCGATTATGAGGGGCTTGGTCATCGCTCGCCGTTTCTGGGTGTGGCCATGGCTATTTTCCTGGTTGCGCTGGCCGGGTTCCCGCCGACGGCCGGATTTATTGCAAAGGTGTACATTTTCGGTGCAACCATAAATGCGGGATGGATCTGGCTGGTGGCTGTGGCCGGTCTTGCGACCGTTATATCGCTGTACTATTATGTGCGGGTGGTGAGAAACATGTTTCTGGTGGATCCGGCCGAATCTGACGGCCCGGTGATTCTGGATAGTGGTTCGATGACGATTCTTGTGTTGCTGCTGATACCGGTGCTCTTGCTGGGGGTGTATTTTAGTCCGATAGTGGAGTGGGCGAAGCACTCGGTCACGATGTTCGGTATGTAGCATATCCCGGTTTTCAAACCCAGAACCGTCACAAAAAGGTGAGCCTTTCAAATGTGGCCCTGATTTGACATCGCACTTGCTTTTATGGTTAAAAATAGCATATAATCTTTTCAATTACAGTCCGGCAATGCAAAAAATACTGGAAATTGGCCTGAAAAAAAGCTTTATTACTGTAATATATTAAAATCATACCCTTGATTATTGAAAGAGAACTACTATGACAGATGTGAAACTTCAACAAATATTGGATCAGGCCGAGATCGATTTTAAAAAAGCTCAGGAAGAGTTATATCGTCCGTCCACAGATGTCGTGGCATTTTCCGCCTGCTTTTTCTCGCGACGGGCACTCCATAACTATCTCTACTATTTCTACAATAAATTCAATGGCAACGAAGCGGACAAACCTGTACATGAATTGACCATAGAAAAGATGGCCCAGCATTGCACCCAGTTCGATGACCGTATCGGCAAAATAGATTTCGAAGGGATGCACTGCCGTGATGAAGACGTCACCGATGAGGAGGAATTGTTCTACTGCAACGATGTTAATAAGCTCAACAGCTGTAAATCTCTAGCCGAGCAGATGCGCGAGATTGTTTTGAGTTCGTGACAGTACTTTAACCCCACGAAGGAAAACAAAGCATGTCTTCGATCTTTGAAGCTTGCTGATGATACTCTGCTCAATCGGTGCTGTTGGAGATTGGCTGCAAGGGTTGCGTTGTATGGGTAATTGATTCAACCCACAAACCCACGGAAGAATTGTGTGAAGCAGTATCTTTATGTGAATTTTGATCCGGTTTGTTACGTGGATGATCTGTATTCTACTTCGTAATATAGCATCGTTACAGGTAGCTTGACAAAGGTAAGCAGCTGCATTGGATACGTGCTACTGGAAAATTTTGAAAAAGTGATTTTATTTACCTTAATTAAAGTTGAATTTAAGACAAAAATTACCAGAATATGAACGAGAAACTCCCTAAAACTCCATTTGTAGAATCTCTTGGTAATCAATTGATTAGTCGCCGGGATATGCTTAAAAATTCAGCGGCACTCTCGACTGCAGCGGTCGTGGGAATAGCACTGCCAAAAGGAGCAATGGCTGCAGAAAAAATGAACAATGTAAAAGCCGTCCAAAAGGGACGTATAAAACAGGTAGTGGTATCCTGGCCGTTTATGAACTTCGGTGAAAAATGGAATCTGGATCAACTTTGTCAGGCCTCGGTCGACCTTGGTTGTCATGGAATAGAGCTGGTCGGTCCGGATGAATGGCCGACCATGCAACGGTATGGGTTGACATGTGCACTTGCTACCAACGGCATGCCTGATCCGCCATTTGAAAAAGGGTTGAATAATCCACGCTACCAGAAGGAGGTGATTTCCCGCACGAAAGACCGAATTGAAGCCTGTGCCGATGCAAATGTGCCATCGGTAATTGCTTTTACCGGATTTGAATATCTGGATGTGGAAAATCCTCATAGCGGGGTGATCCCACCTGATGAAGGCGCAGACAATACGGTAGAGGGATTAAAAGAATTGGCAAGGCATGCTGAAAGACATGGCGTGACAATTTGCATGGAACATTTAAATTCCCGTGTCTCCGATGATGATAGCAGAGGACACCCGGGATATCAGGGTGATGACATTGATTACTGTGCCGATATCATACGCCGTGTGGGTTCACCGAGGGTTAAGTTGCTCTTTGACATTTATCATGTTCAGATCATGGACGGTGATATTATAGCCCGTATTCGTGAATTCGGTACGGATCTGATTGGCCATATTCATACAGCCGGTGTGCCCCGACGGGCTGAGCTTGACGAAACGCAAGAACTGAATTACCGGCCCATAATGCAGGCATTGCTGGAAATAGGTTATGAGGGATATGTTGGCCAGGAATTCATCCCAACTCGTCATCCCATGGCCGGCTTGCATCAGGCTGTATCGCTTTGTGATGTTTGATTCGGTTTTCCTGATCTTTTTTCCACAATTCATGGAGGTACTTCCTGTTGAACCCGATCTGTTACAAAGGCCGCAGGGATTATCATAATATCGAGTTTTGATGCCAGTGGTCAAAGTTCACCCTTTTCTGCCGGATAAAGAGCAAATTATTTTTGATTTCTATCGGAATTTATTCATTTTAATAGTGTATTAGCGTCTTAAGGTTAAAATACCAGATTATCCTGTTGATTTTAATCGGATACGTTCAACCGAAAAATGAATATTTAAAGGGAGAACATTATGAGACAGAAAAATACAGACATCTTTTTGCTGCTTTTCTTCATCACCTTTTCGTTGATGAATTTCGACTATGCAGGAGATGAAGCCGCAGATCGATTGAATCGGGTTGTCGAGGAGTATATGAATTTGAAAAACTCTCTGGTGCACGCGCGCACCGATTTGTCCGGGCCTTGGGCAGAGCGGTTGGAGACCACCTTGGCAACAACTCCCAATGACATTTTCGATGAGGATGAAGTTCCCGATTGGCAGGCTTTTCAGGGGGTAATGATGGATGCGGTAGGGGATATGATCGAAAATGATGATATCGATATACATCGGGAAGCTCTGGGACAGTTATCTGCCGAGTTGAAAGAGTTATTGAATACATTTGGGAACCCGGCAGATGAACTGTATGTTTTTTCCTGCAGTGATTACGGTGACGGTGATGTTATTTGGCTGAGTGACTCGGATGAGGTTGCAAACCCGTATCATGGTCCTGAGAATCTCGATTGTGGTGAAATAGTGGGGCAATTGTAAAATTTTCCAGATCGGAGATCCGATAAAACGTACAGAATGTCCATTCGGGTTTTTATAATCCTTCAGGCAACGTAAAAAGCAATGAAAGTGATATTGCATTGATATCATCGATAATCGAATAATCGTTGCTTCTAATAACAAAATACTTCATACAGTGCCACAGGGGTGTATTTGTTCGGTTTCATTAATTCAATCACAAGTTTATCCGTACTTTCCGGCTTGTCCAGTTCAATGGAATTGATTGTCTGATGATTATCTTTTTTCTCAAATACAACATGGCCATTGCTATCCATAATTCTGTAATCGTTGACACAAAACGGAATTACATGCTCCGGATGCCCCATTAATGACGATTCCATGGGATGGTCGAAATCGGTGTCAAACATCAGTATTATCCGTTTTATTTCTTTTTTTTCCGGCCAACTGAGTGTCACTTTTGCTTTCGACTGTTCCAGTGCCGCCACCCATGCATTGGGTCTGTTCGAAGGTCTCGTATAACCGTTATTGAGGTTTCGAGCTCCAAATGTCTTCACCGCCGGTCGAATTTCAAATCCAAGATTTTTACCTCCGGGCCTGCGTTCCGGACACCAGAATTCAAACGCCTCCACACCTATTCCAGGGGGAGGATCCTGCCTGCCAAAATTGGATACCGCTCTGTTTTCCTTATTAAAAACCGATACAATTCCCGATACAAGAGTCTCACTGGTTTTTACAGCAATATGCTCATTCTGCATAAGACAGATAAATCCGTATTGGTCTTCTGGCAGGTTTTTTTCAAAAGTGACTTCCACCTCCTGTTCACCCTTGGAAAGCTCGATGCGATGGGTTTCAAGCGTTACATCGGGAGTGTGATTATGGGATTTGGAACTGGTTCTGAATTCCACATCAAGCGACGTTTCACGGTCGCTTCTGATGGTAAACATAATGTGATACCTCAGGTTCTTTTGCATCGGCAACATCTGTGCACATGAAAAATTCAGGGCTTTCCAGGGTCCGTCAGCCGGCAAATTACTCAGTTCCAGTTCAGAGGTTGCACTGATATGCGCTTCATTTACCAGATTGGTCTTATCTTCAATCGGTATACCGGGAATGGATTGTCCCCGCTTATTCAACTCCAGCTGGAGCACTTTAATTATATCTCTTTGGGCGAGGTCGCCGGGTTTTAATTTATTTTTTGTTGCAATTACCGCTGCCATGCCAACCGCCTGGGCTCCGTGCGCACACGTAGCCATCACACGGGAGGATCCGAATGCAACGTGACTGGCACTGATGATTCGTCCGGCCAGAAATAAATTGTCAATACTCTTGCTGTAGTAGCATCGCCAGGGAATTTGATACACCCCCTTCGAATGCCATTGATTGCAGCCGGGCTTTTCACTGTAGATCCCGTCGGCGGGATGCAGATCCAAGGACCATCCACCGAAGGCCACTGCATCATAGTGTGTACGTTGTTCCACCACATCCGGCTGGACTAGCATATAGTCGCCCTCGAATCTTCGGCTCTCGCGCTTGCCCGGGATAGTAGCTACCCATTCAAGTGTCAGATTCTCTGCCTCAGGATACTTTCCGCTGTTTTTCACATAGTTCCAAAGTCCGTAAATAAATTTCCAGAGTTCCCATTTTATGTCCTGGGACTGATGAATGGTGTCCAGGCGACCACCGAATTCCACCCACCACAACCTGCAGCCATCTTCCTGAAGCTGGAAATTGCGAATTCTTGGCAAGTCCTCCACATTTTTCAGGGCAAAAGCCGGAGCTATATAACGCACCGGCTGTCCGACATCTTTGGTATAAAAATACATGGAGTGTCCGAGCAGCTCCCCATAGTCTTCCACATCCGGAGCAAAACCCTCATCAAACTCACTTCCGTCTTCAGCTCCCATCCGAAAAGGGGCTCCGGCCTGAAAAGCTACGATTCCGTCGCCCGAAGCATCACAAAAGAGCGGAGCTTTCAGTATATATTTCGTAGCATTTTGTGAACAAAAAGCGGTAATATTTTGAATGGTGGTGTTGGAGGATTTTTTCACTTCATATACCATAGTATCGAGCAAAAGTGTGATATTCGGTTCGATGGTTACTTTTTCCAATAAAATGGTATCCAGAATAAGGGGGTTGCCCTCCTTGTTGCGATATAGATTCTCTACAAGGATTTCATCAATGACGCCACCTTCACGTGCCCAGCGATTGTTGTTACCCATATGTGAAGTTGCTCCCAGTATCCACAAGCGAACTTCGCTTGAGGCATTTCCGCCGAGAACCGGTCGGTCCTGAACCAGTGTAACTTTTATCCCTGCCCTGGCAGCGACGATCGAGCAACAGACGCCGGACATTCCCCCTCCGACAACAACCAGATCCGATTCGCGTGATTCCGTTTTAACCGATCTTTTCTTTTCAAATTCTTTTACTATCATGATTTACCTTATTTCAACGAATATGCTTTTCCACATTCTCTAAATTGCGTTTGCCGGATATCCAAACGAGCCAGGCAATCCCGGCAATCAGTGCACCTACAGATCCGACCAGAATATTCGCCTCATTCGCGATGAAACTCAATGCAAAAATCAGGAAACCGGTAAATGCCAATGCAATAGTAATAACCTTTATACCATATTTATTTTGTCGCAGTGCGTTTTCTTCGGTTTCTGCCCTTATTTTTTCGGTTACATCTTCTTCTACGACCAACCTTTGGATATAGCGTTTATACTGCGTGCAGGTTGCATTATTATACATAGCCCATAATTCGTAGCATGCCAGCATTAGCAGCGGTCCGCCTACACCCAATATCATTTCCGAGGCTCTTTCCAGGCTCAACCCCCAAAGGGCGGGTGTCACAAATTTGAAAAACAGGTTAATCGACAGACTTGCTAAAGTTATAAAAATTATGGATCTGCCGGTTTGTCTTTTTGAAAACAGCGCCCAGATAGGGGGTGCATACAGAGGAGCTCCGGTAAGAGCGGCCACACTGAGTACCACTTCCACAATTCCCCCCGCTGCCGGTACCATTAATGCTATTCCTATCGTTCCTGCACCAAACAGGATGGTTGCGACACGGCCCACAAGTACAAGGGTTACATTTGATGCTTGCGGACGCAGGCGTTTGAATATATCGTTTGTTACCACTGCCGCCGACAGGTTCATCGTTGTATTTACCGAACTGGCCGTTGCAAAAACAAGTCCACCGAGCATAAGTCCCAGCATACCAATGGGAAGCACATCTTTAACCATCAACAAATAGGCGCCTTCGTGATCCAGACCTTCCAGACCGGGATCAATAATCCGGTACAACATGGGAGGGAGCATCCAGACAACCGGACTAATGACATACAGGGCACTGAAAAGGTAGCCCACTTTTTTTGCTGCAGCCGGATCCCTGACCGAAGTATACCTCTGAACATAAGCCCAGTTTCCACCTATAAAAACAATATGATAAAAGGTAAATGCCACAATAAATCCAATCGTGTATTCACCACTGAATATCCGGAAAAAATCTTCCGGTGCATTGTTGACAAATCCGGTAAGACCACCGGCATTGGCCAGTGCCAGGGGTATGACTATTATGATGGCGGCTGTAAGAATAAAAAACTGGAGCACATCCGTTACTACAACAGCCCACAGCCCGCCTGTTGCAGTGTAAAGAATGATCATGAGTCCCAAAAAAATAATTACTTCCTGAATTCCGAACCCTGTGGCCACATTTACAATAACCGCCACCGGATACAGGAATGCTCCGGTATAAGCTAATGAGAGAGCCAGAAACAGCCAGGTATACATCTGTTGTACGGAGCTGCCCAATCTTTTATTTATAAACTCAGCAACGGTCAAAACCCTGGCTTCTCTCCATTTGGGTGCGATTGACATCGCAATGACCAATCCTGCAATACACATCGACCATTGAATGGTTACAGCTACCCAGCCGTGCTGATAAGCGATTGCACCCCACACAACAAAAGTTCCGGCCGAGAAAAAACTCATAAACAGTGACAATCCGTTAATGGGCCAGGGAACAGCACCACCGGCGGCAAAAAAGGATTTCATATCGGTTTTGCCTTTTCCGAAAGACATCCCGGCAACTACAATTGCCAGAGAAAAAATGATCACGACGATGTAATCTAAAATCTCCATTATCTACTCAATTCAGCGGGAATTATAGCTCCCACATTAACTGGGGAAGACAAGCCGTGCTCATTGATAGATTGTATCTCAAAAGTATAGTCTTCTTTAGCCTGCAAATCATCCACGAGTATATAATTAATAAGTGCCCGATTTTCTTTCATACGTTTTACTTCCTCACCTTCACGTAAAACGGTAACCTGATAGCCGATAACTTTTTCAACCGGCTTTAATCTGATATATGCCCGGTTGCCATCCCTGATAACACCATCAATTA